>NZ_JBMDWV010000044.1:0-4723 GCF_048594605.1 Spirosoma sp. | reverse complement strand
GACTATGGTCAGGGTTGTAGAGCGA
Organism: Spirosoma sp.; assembly: GCF_048594605.1. GTDB lineage: Bacteria > Bacteroidota > Bacteroidia > Cytophagales > Spirosomataceae > Spirosoma. The sequence goes on along the minus strand of NZ_JBMDWV010000044.1, from coordinate 4,698 downwards.
GAAGCCAGCCGTCCAGGTGCTAATCAGTACGTTGCCTGTTTGTGTTCGGAACAGTACGTTAACGTCGTTGGCTTTTAACGGCGAATTGGCCGACGTAAACCGTCGAAATTGTTGTCGGTTGGGCGAAATGGCGGTTAATCCTTTGATGGAACTCGCCCACAGATTACCTATTCGATCATACGTAACAGCGGTGACCCGGTCGGCCAGCAAACTTTGTGGATTGTGGGGTTCGTGCCGAAACGAACTGAACCGCTCAGGTTGGGCGTAGCGAATGTTAAGGCCACCTTGCCATGAACCAATCCAGAGATTACCGTCGGCATCGCAAAGACCTCGTTTTAAGGCATGTGTACTTAGGCTGTGGCTGTCTTCGCTATCGGGCAGTAGGTAAACTTTCCGGTCTGAATTACCATGCGGATAGAACCAGGCTCCGTAATCGGTCAGTACCCATAGATTCCCCGACTTATCGTCGATGATGTCGGTGATGACATTGACGGTTTCATACACACCTGGCTTGATAAATTCCTGCCGAAACTGGTTTGACTCTGGCTCAAACTGGAATAGCCCATGCCCATGTGTGCCTACCCAAAACCGGCCTAAATGGTCTTTTTTGATTACATTAATAGAGCGATGATGCGCTGCTACGTCGGCTGTGAATGGAATGAAATATGACTCCAATTCGCCTGTTTCAGGATTAAATGCCAATACTGTTCCCTGTATTGTGCCAATCCACAATTGCCCCGCTTCATCCCGATACAATGCCGTGACCGACGTACCGATTCGGGCATCAGCATAGCGGCCAACTTTCTGCGTTACATAATCATAATAGAACAGTCCTTTTTCCGCCGTACCAATCCAGAGCCGGTTGTTAACTTCGGCAAAACATGAAATACTTACCTGACCATCGGAATCTCCGGGTTTCAGTAACGGAAAATGATCGAACGTTTCGCCATCAGGACGCAGCCGACATAGGCCGTTGTTTCGGGGCCCTACCCAAATCGTGTTATGTTGGTCGGCGTAAAGTGCTGCGATGTTGCTGATGGGTAAACTATTCCCCTGCCCCGGTTGCCGACGAAAGACTTTGAAACTGTACCCATCGAAACGGTTCAAACCGTCGGACGTAGCCATCCAAATGAAGCCTTTTTTATCCTGCACAATAGCCCAAACCGTACTCTGTGATAATCCGTCTGCCGTAGTCAAGTGCTCAAACGAGACTTGCCCAAATGACTGTACGCTTAAAAACAGAATTAGGAGAAATGACTTCAGTACGTGCATACCTATGACAGAATAGGACAAAGGTATCTTTTAATGATACCAATTTTCGTGACAGAAAGCTAAATTTTTATCTGAACGACACGTATGAATCAACCTTACTCTATTCCCAGAAATCTGGTAATGGCGGTGATTGTGCTGCTTAGTTTCAGTAGCGCCTATGCGCAAACCCGAACCATAAAAGGGAAGGTGCTCGACGCAGGCAATAACACGCCCTTGCCGGGTGCCAACATCGTCATAGCCGGTTCCATACAGGGAACAACCAGCGATGCTAATGGTAATTTCAGCCTGTCGGTACCCAACTCGGCGCAGCAATTCGTTGTCTCATTCGTCGGGTACATTAAGAAAGAAGTGCCGCTTACCAACGCCAGCGATTATACCGTTTCGCTCGCAGCTGAAGAAGGTTCGTTGAGCGAAGTTGTGGTCATCGGGTACGGTTCGCGGGAGAAGAAAGACTTAACGGGAGCCATCTCGACAGTATCATCCAAAGAAATCAGCAAGAGCGTCGCGCAGGCGCCAGAATTGGCCATGCAGGGCCGGATGGCCGGCGTATTCGTATCAACACCGGGTGGTAGTCCACTGGCGCGTCCGCAGGTACGTATCCGGGGAGTCAGTACGTTCGGAAATGCCGAGCCGCTTTATGTGGTGGATGGTATCCCGCTGACGGAATATGGTTCGGGTACGGACAATGCCAGCGGTTCGGTCACGCGCGATATCCGAGGGAATGTGAACGTCTTGTCGATGATTAACCCCAACGATATTGAGTCGATGTCGGTGCTGAAAGACGCGTCGGCAGCGGCTATTTATGGGGTACGGGCGGCCAATGGTGTTGTGCTGATTACGACCAAGAAAGGAGCGCGCGGTGCACCAAAAGTCGATGTATCGATTTCGCACAGCATTCAGAACGTAACGAAGAAATTGAGTATGCTGGACGTATCGCAATTTGTGGCGCTCTACCGCGAAGCCTACGCCAATAACTCCAACGAAGCCAAGAACTTACCCGTACAATTCGACCCCACCAACGCGGCTTACTTAGGCAATAAACCCACCACTGACTGGCAAACTCCCTTATTGAACAAAAACGCTCCCAATACGGACTACAGCCTTCGGATTTCGGGCGGGAACGATGCGACGCGCTACTACGTATCGGCAGGCTATACGAATACGGAAGGCCCTCTGATTCAGAATAGTTTAAAGCGGTATTCACTGGCTACGAACGTCGATACGAAAGTGTCCAAGTTTTTGTCAACGGGATTAACGTATCGATTAGCTTATTCTGAAGCGGTCGACAACACACCGAGCGCGTTGCAATATGCGGCAGAAACGTCGCCCTGGCAGCAGATTTACGATCCCAACGGCCCACTGGGTTATGCGCCTTCCGTAAATCTAACATTTAAACCAAACCCCGAATTAGGAACGCCTGTAACGTCGCGGCCCCAGTATCTGCCTTCGATACCACCTTTTGTTGTCGATGCCACTACGTTGCTGTGGGGACCGGAAACGAATAATAACCTCTACGGCATGGTTGCTACGTCCGACCGAACCTATACGCTGCTGCGGAACATCGGAACCGCCTTTGTGCAGGTTGAGCCGATTCTGGGACTGAAATTCAAAGGTACGCTGAGCGTCGACTGGTATTACAACCGACGGAATGACTGGACAGCGGTCAATAATTACCTCTTCCTGCAAAATCCAGGTAACCCGTATTCCGTGGGCGATGGCACGTCGAAAGGAACGTATGGCGAACGGCATTCACGCAACGCCAACATTGTTAAAGAGTTCAGTATCAACTACACAAAGGCGTTTGGTGATCACAATGTCGATGTGTTGCTGAACGCGATGGATCAGAAGTACACCTATGAGTTTTTGCAGGGTGGCGCGTCGCAGATTCAGTTTGCACAACCGGAATTTCGTAGTCTGACGAACATACAACCCTACACCAATGTCAGTTCGTTTCGTGACCAAAACGCGTTACAAGGCTATCTGGGGCGCGTGAGCTATAATTACGCCAGCCGCTACTACGTCGATGCAACGGTTCGTCGGGATGGGGCGTCGCGGTTTGCACCGGGTTACAAATGGGGTACGTTTCCGGCGATTTCGCTTGCCTGGCGGATCAGTGCCGAGCCGTTCATGAAAAGTGCTACGTTCATCGACGACCTGAAAATTCGCGGAGGTTGGGGCAAATTGGGTAATCAGGAAACGCGCTCGTTTGCGTATCTCTCCCTTGTTTCCGATGCACCCGATTATGCACTGGGTTCGGGGAATGGAAATGGTATCGGTACGTTGCTGAATGGTACGTCACTGCCCGATTTCCCGGTGCAGGACTTGACCTGGGAAATCGGTAAAACCACCAGTTTAGGTTTTGATGGATCGTTCCTTAAGGGTAAACTAACCGCTACGGTTGAATACTACAACCGCCTGACGTCCGGGATTTTGCAGGCTGCGAACCTGGCGGCCAGTGTGGGTAATCAGAACCAGCCAATTTTGAATATTGCGTCGGTACGGAACAGCGGGATGGAGTTCCAGGTTGGCTACAACGGAACGGTTGGCAACGATTTCCGGTACAATATTTCCGGCAACCTGACTACGGTGAAAAACCGCGTCGAGTCGACATTCCAGAATCTGCCCTTCGGAAACGAGTATGGACGTATCGAAGTGGGCCAGCCAATGAATTATCTGTGGGGGTATAAAAAAGGTGGCATTTTCCAGAATCAGGCTGAAATCGATGCATGGAAAGCGAAGAATTCGGATGCGATCAACAACAACAATTTCGCGCCGGGCGATATGTATTTCCAGGATGTGTACGGCGATCCAAAAGATGCCGGACAGATTCGCTCGGAAACGCCCGATGGTAAGGTGAATACCAATGACCGGACATTCCTGGGTAGCAGCATTCCGGGTTACTATTACGGATTTAGCCTGGGCGGCAGCTTCAAAGGATTTGATCTGTCGATTTTCTTCCAGGGAGTTGGTGATGTGTATCGCTACAACAGCTGGCGGGCGTCTGGTGAAAACATGAGTGGCGCAGGCAGCAACCAATGGACTACCACGCTGAATCGCTGGACTGCGCAAAATCCATCCACCACGATGCCCCGCGCTGTCCGCTCTGACCCCGCTAACAACAACCGCTTCTCCGACCGTTTTGTCGAAAGTGCCGCTTTTCTGCGCTTGAAAAACGTGCAGTTAGGCTACTCACTTCCTGCTTCGCTGACACGTTCACTTGGTTTCATAAACGGCCAACGAGCCTACGTAGGCGCAACGAACCTGTTTGTCGTTACGCCTTGGACGGGCCTTGATCCTGAAGACGTTGACCGTGGTGGCAGCGATTTGATTCCGCCGGTACGTTCGATCACTATGGGTATTTCGGCTACTTTCTAATTCCTGAACATGAAAAAATATTCAATAATCGTTGTCTTGACCGTCGTTTTT
>NZ_JBMDWV010000439.1:0-8515 GCF_048594605.1 Spirosoma sp. | reverse complement strand
ACAGTGCTGGCCATTACGTTGCTGTTATTTGTAGGAGCCATGGGTAAATCGGCCCAGATTCCGCTCTACACATGGCTGCCCGACGCGATGGCAGGCCCAACGCCTGTGTCAGCCCTGATTCACGCAGCGACGATGGTGACGGCCGGTATCTACATGGTTGTTCGTTCGAATGTACTCTATACGCTGGCGCCACTCACGCTCGAAATTATTGGTGGAATTGCCATTGCTACGGCTCTATTGGCGGCTTCTATCGGTCTGTTACAAAACGATATTAAAAAAGTATTGGCCTACTCAACTGTATCGCAGTTGGGCTATATGTTCCTGGGGTTAAGTGCTACAGCTTACACGGCGGGTATGTTCCACGTGATTACCCACGCATTTTTCAAAGCCCTGTTATTCCTCGGTGCTGGTAGCGTTATTCACGCTATGTCTGATGAGCAGGATATTCGTAAAATGGGCGGTTTACGGAAAGCGTTACCCATTACGTTCATTACGTTCCTGATCGGTACAATTGCCATTTCGGGCTTACCTCCTTTTGCCGGATTCTTTTCAAAAGATGAAATTCTGGCGCATGTTTTCGAACACAACAAACTGCTGTGGGGATTAGGGGTTCTGGGTTCGGGCCTGACATCTTTCTATATGTTTCGACTGCTGTTCCTGACTTTCTTCGGCGAATTCCGGGGAACGGAAGAACAACGACACCATTTGCATGAGTCTCCCGCAACGATGACTGCTCCCCTCGTTGTGCTGGCCATTCTATCGGCTATTGGTGGGGGATTGAATTTGCCGGGTGGTGGGTGGCTAAGTCATTTTATGGCTCCCATATTCGATGGGTCGCGGGAGGTTAATCCGGAAGCCTTTGCCGAATCAACCATCGAACATAGCACGGAGTATATATTGATGGCCGTTTCGGCTGGCGTCGCCTTGCTGTCGCTGGTTATCGCCTACGTAATGTATGTTAGCCGTCAGGCTGTTCCAGAACCCGATGCCGCTGATCGCTCGTTGCCAGAACAGGTTGTTTACAATAAATACTACGTCGATGAGCTATACGAAACAATCATTGTGCGGCCAATTCGCGGTCTGGGTGATGTGTTGTATAGTTTCGGGGAGGGCTTAGTCGATGGCGTAGTGAATGGTGTAGCCTGGTTGGTAAAACAAAGCTCAGCTCAATTACGACTATTACAGAATGGCTCCATAGGCTTCTACGTGCTGGCGATGGTTGTTAGTATTGTCTTAATTTTTGCCCTTCGGTTTTTCATTCGATTATAAAACGGCTCCTGATTCTCAACTCGCTACGTTGCTAGCTTGGTAATCAGTAACTGAAAACGTATATAAAATGCTTACACTATTCCTGATTTTGTACCCAGTCGTAGCTGCAACGCTGATTCTGATGTTTCGCGGAGAGCGGATAAAACAGGCTGCTTTAGTGGCTGCCCTGGTTGAATTGGTCTTAGCAGGCGTGGTCCTCTTCGGATTTCGTGCGGACGCTACGTCCCAGTTCGGTTTCGACTACCCCTGGATCGGTTCATTAGGAATCCGCTTTAGTGCTGGTATTGACGGTATTAGCGTACTGCTTGTATTGTTGACAGGATTTCTGGTTCCGTTTATTATCCTGTCAACGTTTAATCGGACGTACCAGCGCCCCGCTACGTTTTATGCTCTGATGCTATACATGCAAGCGGCATTAATGGGTGTTTTCACCGCTCGCGATGGATTTCTATTCTATTTATTCTTCGAAGCTGCGCTCATTCCTATTTATTTTCTGGCCGCCATGTGGGGTGGAGATAACCGAATTTCGGTTACGTTCAAATTCTTCGTTTATACCATTTTTGGTAGCTTGTTTATGCTGCTTGCACTGGTGTATCTGTATTATCAGACACCAGCGACCAACGTAGCAGCGCATTCGTCAGCCATTGCGGATTTTTACAAACTGAAGTTAACCCCTGAGGCCCAAAACTGGGTGTTTTGGGCGTTTTTTATTGCTTTTGCCATTAAAATGCCGGTGTTTCCATTTCACACCTGGCAACCTGATACGTATGTCGAATCACCAACACCTGCTACGATGCTTTTAGCCGGTATCATGCTAAAGATGGGTGTTTATGGCGTCATACGGTTGATTTTGCCAATCGTCCCATTAGGGGTCGAAACCTGGGGCAAAACGGCAATTATACTGTCTGTTATTGGCATCCTTTATGGGGCAATTATAGCAATCCGTCAGCGCGATATGAAGCGTCTAATTGCTTATTCGTCGTTTTCACACGTTGGCTTGATGGCGGCCGGCGTATTCTCGCTTACAGAAACGGGTATGCAGGGCGCTCTGATCCAGATGCTGGCTCACGGTATCAACGTAGTAGGCATGTTTTTTGTAGCCGACGTTATTTTCTCTCGCACCAATACACGTCAGCTTGATCAACTCGGTGGTATCACCCAATCGACTCCCAAACTGACGGTATTTTTTATGATTATGCTGCTAGGAAACGTAGCATTACCACTCACAAACGGGTTCGTGGGGGAATTCCTGCTTTTGCATGGTGTCTTTACGTATAATCACTATCTGGGCTTAGCGGCTGGATTTACTATTATTTTCGGTGCCGTTTACATGCTGCGTATGTTCCAGAAAAGTATGTTTGGGCCGACCTCATCACGCACTGAGTCATTTGCGGATCTGAGTAGTTCAGAAAGCTGGGTCTTTATCCCATTAATTATAATGGTATTTTGGATAGGGGTTTATCCACAAACATTTTTAGACATTACCGAGCCTGCCGTAGCAAATCTGATGAAGTATATCGGCACGACGGCGGTATCTATGAAGTAAAGTTTAAGGTTCAGGACTCCTGGGTCTAACCTATTGAACCAGGAACATCAAACATTGAATAAAAAATATGTTTCCCATCGTTCTGTTATCAGTTTTTGGTATAGTGCTGTTGTTTCTTGGCTTTCTGAAGTCGAAAACAATTCTGCTTCCTGCTACGCTTTTGTTTCTGTTTGTTGCGGTGGTAGCTAACTTCCTTGACTGGAACAAAACGTATCTGTATTTCAACGATATGTTGCGGACCAGTAACCTTACAATGGTTTTTACCGCTATTGTGCTGGGGTCTGCATTTTTGGTTGTCGCTTTGTCGAGCAGCTTTATTGAAAGCGAGGAAGCTCAGCCTGCCGAATATTACGGCCTTATGCTCTTCTCATTAGTAGGAGCCATTATGATGATTGGCTTTGAGAATTTAATTATGCTGTTTGTTGGGGTTGAGATTTTATCAGTTGCCATGTATGTTCTGACGGGTAGCGATAAGCGAAATTTACGTTCGAACGAAGCCGCCCTGAAATACTTTCTGATGGGAGCCTTTGCAACCGGTATTATGCTGTTTGGGATGGCTTTGTTGTACGGTGCAACGGGCTCATTTACCATTGCTGGCATTGGTTCTTATGCTGCCAATCCGCAAGCTGGCCTTTCTTTGTTATTGTATGTTGGCCTGTTAATGCTGTTAATTGGTTTATTGTTTAAAGTGTCAGCCGCTCCCTTCCATTTTTGGACACCCGATGTTTACGATGGAGCGCCGACCGTATTTACAGCGTTTATGTCGACCGTAGTGAAGACTGCTGGATTTGCCGCCCTGTTTCACTTGCTGTCTGTATCGTTTACAGGGGTGTACTCGTTCTGGTGGACCATTTTAGCTGTCATAACTGCTATTACACTCGTAGCCGGGAATATTACGGCGGTTTACCAGAACAGTTTTAAGCGTATGATGGCTTACTCAAGCATTTCGCACGCGGGGTATCTGTTGATCGGATTGGCTGCGTTGGGCTCTCAAACCGAACAGGCTATTGTCTTTTATTCACTAGCTTATTCAGTAGCTACCATATCTGCTTTTGGCGTATTATTGCTGGTTGCTCAACACCGTAATACACAAACGATTACAAGCGAAGGGGTAATCACTGAAAATTTCGATTCATTTAACGGGTTAGCGCGACAAAACCCCTTGTTAGGTTTCGCCATGACCGTATCCATGCTTTCATTAGCGGGCATCCCTTTAACAGCAGGCTTTTGGGGGAAATTCTATATGTTCTCAACAGCCGTTGAACGAGGTCAAATCTGGCTACTGGTTGTTGCCGTGCTGATGTCGGCAGTTGGAATTTATTATTATTTTCGGGTTATAATCGCTATGTACTTCCGGGACGGAGCCACCGAGCCAATTCGGGTTACTCCGGTTTATCAATACGTGCTACTAGCCGCTACAATTTTGACGATAGGGTTGGGTATTGCCCCTGGGTTGTTACAGGGACTTTTTTAGATACTGTACGAGTGCCTTTTTACCGTAGACTAATTAATGCATTTTAATTGTATACGCATTTGCCTTTGATGTAGTACTTTTGAAAGCTCAATATGTATCCAACTTTTCTTATCCGCTAAAACAGTGAACGTGAGCACTATCGAGGAGCCAAAATATAAAGAATACAAAGATTTTTTCTCATTCTTTTTGATGGCTTTGCTTGGCGCGTCTATTAATTTCATTAGCCGTATTTTTTATCGCCAATTCTTCGGTTTTGACTTTGATACGAGCGTATTATGCGGATATCTGACGGCTACCGTTCTAACCTTTATTCCGACCAAGAAATACGCTTTTTCGGCTGGGAAAACGGGTAATACCGCTCGTGAAGCAGTGAAATTTCTGGGCATTTCTTTAGTCGCTCTGGTAGTGCAGGTTTACGTTGCTGCCTATACGCTGGAATGGGTGGCTACGCCGTTGTTCCCTAAGCTTGATAAAATTTACCGCGAAACAGGATCGCACGTAGTAGGGATGGGGTTTAGTTTTTTAGCCAATTATTTTGGACATAAATTACTCACCTTTCGTAGTACCGGATTTTATGATAAAATCCGGTCAGGGTCATCGAAACAAAAAGAAAGTCAGTTTTAGCTATCTTTAATTAAGCCAACGTTAATTGGCTTTTTTTGTGATGAATGCTATTTTCTGATGTTATCTAGCCGCATTTATTGGATTCGTAATAAAATAATTATATTTGCGCCGTAAACCTAAAATATCACTATAACAATAATGAAAAAAGCATTTGCTTTACTTTTTGTTGGTAGCATGCTGACGTTCGCTGCTTGCCAAAGCAAACCTAAGACAGAAGAAACAGCAGCTGATTCGACAGCTGTAATTACTACCGATACGACCGTTATGGCTAATGATTCATCTGCCGTTATAACGACTGAAACAGACACCACAATGGTTCCTGACTCCGCTAAAAAATAAGCTGAGCAGAGTTTCATCTTAGAAAAGAGCCTTATTTTGTCAAGGCTCTTTTTTTATTTATATCTTGATTACGCTTTTCTCAACCTATCTACCCGTCGCTGCGGTGGCTTATTGCCAGGAATTATGGCAACATTATCAATTTACATTTAAGGTCGTCAAGCCAAGGCGAACCCGTCTGGGCGACTTTCGGGTATTGACTTATACTCAAACTCAGATTACGGTCAATGCTAACTTAAACGCTTACGCTTTTTTGATTACCTATATTCATGAAGTCGCTCATGCTGATGTGTACAGGCAGTATAAATCTCTTCGAAAAAGAAGTTTAAAACCACATGGGAAAGCCTGGCAATTGGCGTTTCAGCGACTTATGCAGCCGCTGCTGAACGAGTCTGTTTTTCCGGCGCCCATTTTGCAACCACTACAGCAGTACTTAATTAAACCGGCAGCTACGACTTTTGCCAGCCCGGCATTAGTGTTAGCTCTGAGAGATGCAGATGATAAACCAGTAAGCAATCTGGCTACAAATTCAGTACAGTTGCGTGATGTACCGGAAGGTAAACAATTTCAGTTTGCTAAAAAGACCTACCAGCGAGGTACGTTACGTCGTACTCGTGTCGTTTGTAAAGAAGTCTCTTCAGGTAAATCATACGCTATTCTGGCTCATGTGCTTGTAGAGATTAATGAGTAATAACGGTGAGGAAGCTATAATGAATAGTGAAAATTATTTGGCCCAACTGCTCGGCAGGACAGGAGTTATTTTCTGCATACTGCATTGTGCTTTTTTCATTATTCACTTTCGCAGCTCTGCTCAATCGGTGCTAAAAACCGGGACGTGGATTAAAATTGGCGTTACGTCTTCGGGCGTCTATCGACTCGACCGGGCACGGTTAACACAGATAAATCCGGCTTTTGCTACGTCTGATCCTCGTCTATTTCGTTTATACGGAAATGGCGGAGCCGTATTACCACAGGCAAACGCTATTCCTCGTTTGACTGACTTGACGGAGAACGCTATCCAGGTAAGGGGCGAAGCTGATGGGCGGTTTGATGGGGACGACGCCGTTGTATTTTTTGGTCAGAGTCCGCATGTTATTGGGTATGATTCAACGGCCCGGCGTTTCACCCATCAGATAAATTATTACTCTGATACTACGTTCTATTTTTTGACCATTGGTACATCACCTGGTCTACGCATACCTGACCGCCCTGGAGGTGGCCTGTCGTCTACATCAGCAGTCACTACGTTCAGCGATTACCAGTTTCACGAACAGGATTTATCGAAATTATCAGCTGTCCGTTCCGGTCGGGAGTGGTTGGGGGAATATTTGACGAACGACACCACCAAAATTATACCCTTCGACGTTACAGGAATTGTTACAAACACGCCCATGCGGCTTACGGCTTCGGTAGTGGCCGGTGCTACGTCTCCAACACAGTTTCGTCTACAGGTAAACGGTCAGTTAGCGGGCAGCATCGATATGCCGACAATTGTTGGTGGGGACGATGGCAAGTATTCTTATCAGGGAATTAGCCGTACGGATACATTTCAAACCAACGTAACAACGAATACGAGTGCTTTACAGCTTGCTCTGACTTTCCGAAAAAATAGACAGAATGATGCTCAAGGCTATCTGAATTATTTATCGGTGCAATATCAGCGGGAGCTTCGCCAATACGCTAATCCGATCTGGATACGCCGTTTACAAGCTGGGCAATATACCATTCGGCAGGCTAACAATAACTTACGTATCTGGGACGTAACGAATCCGCTCGCTCCTGTTAATCAGACTTATACACTTAACACAGCTCAGGAGGCAGCCTGGAGTTTTGCCCGTTCTGGTGATTATTTCTTATTTACCGATGCGCAACATCTATCCCCTGCCTCGCTGGTAAACGTAGCCAATCAGGACGTACACGGTCAGGACGTACCAAACCTAATTATTGTTACCCCAAACGCCTGGCTAGATCAAGCTGAGCGTTTAGCGGAATTTCGGCGAGAACATGATCAGTTAGCGGTTTTAGTGTTTACTACGCAGCAGGTATATAATGAGTTCGGCTCTGGCCAGGCTGATCCCACCGCTATTCGGGATATGGTTCGGTTTTTTTATTATAAACAGCCCGATAAACTTCGTTATCTATTGTTATTTGGCGACGCTACGTATGATTACCGAAATATACTCGGTTTGTCCAGCGCGTCTCAACTGGCTAATATGATACCCGTTTACGAAAGCCGTGAATCGCTACATCCGGTTTTGAGTTACTCATCAGACGATTATTTCGGCTTTATGGGCGCTAAGGAAGGCAGCTGGGAGGAAGAAATGGTAGGGAAGATTTATCCTGGGGATGCTCCCGTCGATATTGGCATAGGCCGACTTCCTGTTAAGTCAATAGACGAAGCCCGAACGGTCGTTGATAAAATTATCCGTTACAGTTCCGATCAATCATTAACTGGCGATTGGCAAACCCGACTGACCCTGGTTGCTGATGATGGCGATTATAATGTTCATCAGTCGGATGTTAACCAAATGACGACACGTATTGAGAAAGCAGCACCTACGTACCGGCCTGAACGGGTATTTATGGATGATTACCCGCAGGAGAATACAAGTAGTGGACAAAAAGCGCCAGTTATCAATCAGTTCATTAATCAGGCTATTACCGATGGGCGGCTTATCATCAATTACAGTGGTCACGGCGGAGTATTGACACTGGCAGATGAGCAGGTTGTTACGTTGCAGGATATTCTTTTCTGGAAAAACAAGCGTTTGCCTCTGTTTGTAACAGCTACCTGCGAATTTGGGCGTTACGACAATCCGAGTATTACGTCTGGAGCTGAATTAATTCTTTTAAGCCGAACAGGCGGTGCAGTTGCGTTGCTATCTACCACCAGGCCCGTATATGCCAATACCAATCTGTTGTTAAATACGGCTTTCTATGATGCCGTGTTTAAACCAATTGATGGCCAGATGCCGCGTTTGGGCGACGTAATGCGTATCACCAAAAATAACAGCCTAAGTGGGCCGGTTAATCGAAACTTCGCGCTTCTGGGTGACCCTTCGATGCGGCTGGCTTACCCACAGGCCCAGGCAATGCTCACGCACGTAAATGGCAAGGCAATTTCGTCAACTCGGCCTGATACGTTACGTGCTTTGCAAACCGTTGAGCTTACGGGCGATATTCGGCAACTGAACCAACGCCTTTCGGACTTTTCCGGAACACTCCGCCTTAATTTATATGACAAAGCTGTAACGCATACCACGCTT
>NZ_JBMDWV010000438.1:0-5555 GCF_048594605.1 Spirosoma sp. | reverse complement strand
AGTACAATCAGCTTCCCCCTTAAGCTGTGGGCAAACTCAAGTAAAAAGGTCTTAATTTGTGAATTAAGCTTTGTTTGAACACTTTTAATATTTATTCTTCTTTGCCCATTTGTCACATATAGCAAAGCATTGTTTCAGACTGACAGCTATTAGTAGTCTAGTAAAACTATCCCCTCCCACTTTCGGGACAGTGTACAAAATGGGACACTACTATTATCAGTGGCAAATCTTACAGGGCACATAGCCCATATTTCGAGCCTCACTTACACTTACCCGGCTAACACCTGACCGGCAACGATTCAGACCGTAACATTCGTAGCTGTGATAGGCGTAAGCGCTTCGACTTCCACAGACCAACACTGTTGCTTCACTTAGTTGCTTTCGAGGCTGTTTCCGATAGTGAGTTCTCGGAGCCGTACCCTGTCCATAGATTGTAGCAGCACTCAACAAGTAAATGCAGCTATACATGATCAGGTGTTTCATAGCTGGTAAAGGACCTATAATTCATTTGCTACTGATTCGCCCTAGGTGTTAACAGACCGATTTATTAAGCGGAAACAAATAAGTAATGAGGTTATTATTTGTATATCAATTCAATAACCGCTTAGTAAATCACAGTAGTAATCTAGGATTTGAGTACACTTTAATTGTTAATAAAGTACACCAGCGTACCTCTCCTTAACTTACCACATCTTATGAAAAAATTCTTTACCCTGCTTCTACTTTCCTCACTTGCTGGTAGCTGCGTTCCTACCTTCAAAATGTTCGAAAAAGACGGTAAGCTTCTTGGGGTATTACCGCTAGTCAATGGCCGTGTATTATACCGTGAGACAATACAAACCCCTGAACTACCTAAAGAAGAAGTATTTCGTCGTGCCCGAAGGTGGTGGGTTGATAATTACCGATCAGCTAAAGATGTTTTTCAACTTGTCGATAAAGACACGGGGGAGATTGTAGGCAAGGGTTGGGGAAATGTCTATACTGGCAAAGGACTTTCATTAGCGACTCACCACATATTCCATGTTATCAGCTTTGACGTTTCCGAAGATGAATACACTGTAACTGTTTACGGTCTACAAATTGAAAACGACATAACTCGTCAATATTTCAAATCTAAAAATCAAACAAGTGCAGAATTGCCGATTGAGCGTTTTAATATTGGCACTGTCAAGTATGCTCAGGCGATTTTTACAGAAATTGACCAAGAAACACGCCTAACGTTGAAATATCTAAATGGGTATATTAAAAAGCAAAACTCGACTCACTAGGGCAGGTTTGTTGCTTTCTTTTCAAAAACCGTTGGGTCCATATAAGCATTTAGTAAGCTCAAATGATTGTACCTTGCCTCAATGAAACTCACTTGGACATTCTACCCCAAAGGCGAATCACAATCCATTACACTGACAGTGGTTTACTACCCTGATCTGGATTCGTTAACCCTATCCAGCGGTGGGTATCTCTACAATAATACGGCATACGTAGATTGGCAGACGTATAAGCTCTTTGATAGCGCGGATGTGAAAACACGGCGGGATGCGTTTCAAAGGTTAGAGCAATTGCCTGATCCCTATGAGTACCATAAACAAAAACAGCAGCAGTTACTTTCAGGGGTGAAGAATGTGAATTAGTGACACCATACGAACAGACTAGCAACAAAAGACGATTGTCGAGGGGGCGGGGTTTTACTATCCCTATTTAACTGTCAATTTGCAACTTTTTGAAAGGTGACTTTATTACTCATTGATTCTTATGATAAAATTAACACAATTGCGGTTGCCAAAGAAAAAGCCAGTACAATAGCTAACAGTATCCAATGAATCCATTCGTAACTTATATAGCTGGAATAACTTTCCATGATGGACTAGACGTTATTGAAAGTATTCCAATAGGTACGCATTTACGTTTACTTAGAGACCCATATAATCCTTATGACGCCAATGCGATCCTAATTTATCATCTACACTATAAGCTAGGCTATATTCCTAGAACGGATGCTGATAGATTAGCTAGACTAATTGATAACGGAATACTAATCGGAGCAGAACTAGTAAGGGTATCAAAGTCGGGAAAAAGAATAAGCACTGGAATAAAGATTTTTGAAGGACCATCAAATGTGGAGGAGGTAGCCGGAAAAAAACAGAATACATTTACGAATAAAGAGCCCCAGTTTATTTTAGAATCAGCAGGACAACTGAAGAGCCCAATATTGAGGCAAGCTGAACAAAATAAGGCAAATGGGTGCCTAGGGTTGATTTTACTATTGATTATCACATTTGCTGCCTTTTTGGTTTCCTGAAAATATATAACCGTTTCTTCGCCTCTGACCGATAAAGTGCCGTACAAGTATATTCACTCGAAGTGGAGCACCTATATTGACTGTACTGGCACGTCTTTCTTTTATGCATTGGGATTTTGCTGCTTAAAGGATCGAAATATATGTTTAAGAAATATAATGCATGAAAATAGCTTACCCTCACACGTAACCTCTATAGGCTCAACAAAGGTGCCAAGCTGCCAAGCCCCCTATATAGGTTTTAGCAGTTAGCACCGTGCCAAAAAAGGTGCTAAGGGGATTTTGGCAGGGTTAATCCAGGGCGTTCATGATGTCACAGCTTATTTTGATCGCCTAATCAACAGCGGCTAATGGTTGATGCATTACGTCACTGAGCCACAACAACTTCTAACCCTTTCACCCTTGCGGTTGGGCTGAAAACCTACTTTGGGGGACGTGCAGCATGAGTCCGCCTATACGAAACTATTTGTTAAATCAAGTCTTGAATTAATTTCAATTGATTGTTTTATCTAAGAATGGTTGACGCAAGGAGTAAATACCCGGATACTTGGTTAATTGTTTTACGTCGCTTCCATCAGAATGACAGCTGAATAAGTATTGATTCGCTTCAAAAACGATCAAATTTGCTTCGGGAAGACGAATAATAAAATTTTTATACGGGTCTGCGCTTTCTACTGTCTTTTGACTCGATGACAGCAGATACGGTGTTAATTTCTTGATTTCTTTCGTGTTAATATCAATAATATACGTGCCTTGCGTCATGGCAGTAACCTGATTACCATTAACTATTGATCCTTCTTTAGCTGTAAATATTAAATGATTATCGTCAGTCCAAAAAATATTTTCCCATCCTGGGGCAGAGTCATTAATAAGTGGCTCTTCTTTTAATGTTTTAATGTCGTGTATGAAAAAAGACCCATTTGATTTTAAATTAACAGCAGCCAAATCATTTGTAAAGGATCCCCAAAAACGCAAACCAGACGGAGACCTAGTAAGGGTTAATTTATTCATACTTAAACTCCCATTACCAAATATTTCAAAGTCTATATTCTGCCAATCAACAACAGTTTCAGTTTTTTTACTTACATCGTAGATTTCAAATCGATACCTCTTTTCTGTTTCTTGACGTGTTTTACGTTGTTCGGGCGTTTCAGTTTTGCGTTGCTCTCTGGTTAGATTTGGATATTTTTTGTATCGTAGGTAGCGAGTTTGCTCTTTATCTAACCAAAAAGTGTGAATATTTGGCTGAGGTAATTCATGAACCATCTCTTGTGTATTCATATTGAATATTTTGAAAGAACTCAATCCTCTATCAAAGGTTACATAGAAGGGGCTGCTGTCAATAGGTGGTACCTCAAAATACCCTGTCTCAACAACATGCTTAGTATTGATGTCAATGTTGTATTGTCCAATAAGTAAAGCATTGTCCCTCATATACGATGGTTTTATCTTTTGGATGATTCCTGATGATGTGATTTGTCTTTCATTAGTAATTTTATTAGCTACCAAGTTAAAATCACCAACCCATACATCTCCATTATTTACGAAGTATGTGTGCTTCCAATCCTCCGACAAGAGCGAACCTGTGCTTTTTAAAGGACCTGTTAATTGGGATGTCAAGTAGTTTTGATAAATAATTTTGCCAGTTTCCGTAGTTGACGCAATCCATTCACCTTGTCCAGTATTGTTACCTCCTTCTCGAATATAAAGTTTGTCGTCTTTTCTATAAGTTTTCATCTGGGGCCACCAAGCTACTTCCCGCATATCGTTTACGTTTAAAATCAATATCTCAGAAGGAAGATTACGTTTAGCAGAAAGAGGAACTGGCGTCCTGCCAACGGAGTTAAAATAGGAATCTGAGAATTGGCTGGAAGCCGTTCGCTCAACTAATACATAATATTTGTAATCTTGTGGATTGAGTGAATAGCTAACTGGTTTAGATGGCGTAGCTTGAACTTTCTTAGCTTGCGTCGTTCGAGTGTTTTGTCCTGAGACTACACCAGTAATTAAGCAAAAAGTTAAAATGAATCCAGTAATTTTTGACATCATAATTGTGACGATTAAAGATGTATGCAAAAGATGATTGATTATCCAAAATACTACATTTAACCGGGACGTTTCCAGTGTTCTCCATAACTCGCATAAGCTGTCCAACTCGACTGTCGGGGCGGTCTGTCAACCAGAGTCGGCCAGCGATCCTAAAAAGCTTCCTGTTACTCAAGTGTAGCCTGTCGCCCGAATGTTGGTACATGAGCCTTGCTTGTAAGTTTCACCCAACATATTATTGTACACAAGGTCACGGAAAAATATCAATCAAACTGTTAGCTAATACGAAAACGCCAATACCTTCTGTTAACAAAGTGATTAAACGGTAGAGAAAGAGCCTGAAACGTATTAGGCGACTTACTGACAAAACCGACAAAACTTCATTATTCCCCTTTCGTCGGTTTTGTCAGTAAGTCAGCCTAAGCATTTTCAAGGCTAATAGGTCCCTATACTTTTCGCCTATTTACTCTACCCGATTCTAACCAATCGTCTATATGCCCTTTGATGTACCATCGATCCTTGCCAATCTTGAAAGACTGTAATCCTAGTGTGCGATAATACCGAAGACTGTCATGATCTCGTTGTAAATATTCTTGTGCCTGCTTCTCAGTAAGAAGCTTATTACGCTCAACTTCCTTTTTGAGCTGGTTGCGCTCTTCACGTAGTTTGGCAAGTTCTTCCGTAGCTGTCCGTAGCGTGTCGTTCAATGCTTCGACTATCGACATATTTAGCTCAATCGTCATTGGAAAAGTAGTTTTGATGTTTACTAATCAAAACTACATATGGAACCGATTGTCGTACTACCCGCTAAGCAGTTGAAAGAATTGATTGACCGTTATGAAGAAGCAGTAAGCAGGCTTATTGAAGCGGATAAAGAACTAGCCGCGCTGAAGGAAGATAAATACGTTACGTGGGATTGGATTTGTGAGTACTTCGGAATAACAAAAGCGACTGCTGTAGATATGCTTGTTGAAGAAAAGCTATTCGTCTATGGACAGCAGATTAAGCGCTTTAAAAAATCAGCAGTTATCAATTTCGCAGAGCGAAATAGTATTAAGGTGCAGAATATCCCCTCTTTGCCTCATCAAGATCGTTTAAGAAAAGCAGTTGCTAAAACTCGTGGGCGAGAAATTAGCTAGTGTCTTTACTGAAGTACTGCCTGAAATCATTCAAAACGTATAAGGTGACTTACTGACAAAACTGACAAAAGCCCGAT
>NZ_JBMDWV010000437.1:0-17843 GCF_048594605.1 Spirosoma sp. | reverse complement strand
AAACCCCCCCGATCTCCAAACCCCCCCCCACTTCACTAAACACGCTCACCAAGAACGTAGCACATGCTACGTCTGTATCTTTATACAGGCGGTTCCCACCCTTTTTCGTACTGGCGACTCCATAATTTCATGGCTTCTACATCTTTGATATGGCCATTTTTGGTATCGACAGCGAATGATTTATTCGTGCGGTAGGCAATATTCGCCAGGTGGCATAACAACACACTCTTTGCGCCTTCATCGATGGGCGATGCCTGCTTTTCTTTGCCGCGAATCGCTTCGAAAAAATTCACTACGTGCCGGGTTGTCATGTCGCCACCACCACCCAGGGCCGTACCGGCTTCCGATCCTTTCGACTTGCTATCCTTGACTACTTTTCCTTCGCGGCTAAACAGCGTGTATCCATCCCGATCGACATATACCGTACCATTCGTTCCGTAGATGTATGTTCCGCGATCGCTGCCGAATGTTTTTTGACCGTTTCGGCTGTTACCATCCCATTTGATGATCTTATTTCCCGGGAATCGGAACGTAGCGTCCATCGTATCATACATTTCCCAACCATCTTCCACGAAGTACCGTTTGGCGGCCTCTACCGACACAAACTCTGGGTATTCGACCTGCAAGGCCCAGCGTGCTACGTCCAGTTCGTGTGTGGCGTTGTTTCCGGATTCGGCCGTTCCATACAGCCAGCCGTACCAGTGCCAGTTGTAATCCCACGTTTCGGAGGTGTATTCACGGCGCGGAGCTGGCCCCTGAAAGAGATCCCAGTCGAGCCCGTCGGGAACGGGGGCTTTCTTCTGATGCGGCACTTCGCCACGGGCACTGGCGTAAAAGGCAACGGCTTTGAACGGTTTACCAATTACGCCGTTATGAATCTGGTTAATGATATCAATCGACTCCAGCGACGACCGCTGCTGGTTGCCCATCTGAATTACTTTCTTATACTTTTTCTGAATTTCCGCCAGAATTTCGCCTTCGCGTGGATTGTGGCTGCAGGGTTTTTCGACATACACATGCTTACCCGCCTGCACGGCCAGCCACGTACCGGGCGCATGCCAGTGGTCGGGCGTGGCGTTGAACAGTACGTCGACATTTTTATCCGCAATCACTTTGCGAATATCATTTTCAAGCTTCGGCGTATTGGTAATGAACTTGGAAAATTTCTGCACCGCCGATTCCCGTTGTTTCTTCATAACGTCGCACAGATACACAAGCTCGACGTTGCTTTCTTTTTTCCCAATCGGCTCGTAATACGCGCCCAATCGCCGGCCCAACCCGGCAATCGCTACGTTCAGTCGCTCGTTGGCCCCGATAATTTTAGCATAGCTTTTGGCCGACATTCCTAATCCGCCTATTGTTATGCCAGCCGTTCCTAAGGCCGTTTTTTTGATAAACTCTCTCCGTGAATTTTCCATTATTAAATTTCTATTTATAGTTTTCTGTGTACAGTTTACTTTCTTGCGTCAGTCCTCTTATACGTCAACCAACAGAAGACAGTAAACTGTACACAGAAAACTTTTTTATGCCTTTCGCTTACCAGGCCTTGTCGCATCGCATACTCCTTTAAAATATCCGACCGATTCGGCAATGCCAGCCAGCGGATCTTTCATATCTTTTTCGTATTCGAGGCTGCAACTCCCGTCGTATTTTATCTTACGTAACATTGCTACAAAAGCCGGAATATCAATGACGCCCCGCCCCAATTCACAGGTTTTGCCTTCTTTCGAAGCTGCCGTTACGTTCTTGAGGTGAATATCGAAGATGCGTTTGGCGTATTTTTCAAGATCGGCAATCGGGTCATCACCAAATCGTGCATCGTGGCCCATGTCGAAGCAGAGACCGATACGTGAGTCCAGGTTTTTTACCGCGTTTATCACCGACGAAGCATTCGGCCAGAGCTTAATATCGGGACCATGAATGTGAATGGCGTAACGCATATCGTACTCTTTCACCTTTTTTTCAACGTACGGCAATAGTTCTTCATTCGGTACGCCTACGATGAGCTTCACCCCTACCCGTTTCGCATACTCGAATCCATTGTCGATTTCCTGCTGCGTTTTCATATATATCGGCCCAACGGCATAACCCGTAACCCCCGATTGCTTCAGCTTTTCATGAAACGCTTTGATCTGCTCCTCTGTACTGTTCAGGGGAAGATGAAAGTCTTTGATACACAGGTAGTGCACGTCCGTTTTCTTCATCATCTCCAGCGCCTGATCCAGATTAAAATGAACAAAACTATACCCCGCCATACCCAGTTTAAACAGGTCTTCGCCAGCAGCTTTCGGCGGCTCCGATGCAGCCACTGAATGAACGGTCGGAAACAGGCCAGCCAGCGCTACTGAACCACCTGCGCTTTTAAGAAATAGTCGTCGTGTCGTCATTAAACGTAACAAGTAAATATCATTTAGTTAAAAACTCCAGATTACTATTTTCTACTGAAAAATACAGATCAAACCAGACGTAGTGTGCAATACAATACGTATTATGCCATAGCCGGAGTTACGAACTCCGGTTTTTTCATTTCTAAAAACGACTGCCTTATTTATGTTTTTTTCCACTTCATAAAAACAGGAAAATCTCGACTGTCAAAACCTATTTCCTTTGGGTATCCATTCGCCATAATTATGAATCGGCTTGCCTTCATCCCGCTCATCTTTAGCTCATTAACGACTTCAGCCCAGACGGTTGTCTCGACGGTGCAGGAGGCTTTGGCGCTGGCCCGACGTAGTAACCCGGACCTGGTTAATGCCCGGCAGAACCGCCTGGCGCAGGATCAGCAACGTAGCGCCACTCGATCTGTTCTGCTGCCCCAGGCTCGTTTCTTCACCAATTTTGATTACAATTTTGCCTTACCGGTTCAATTAGTCCCAACCGCACTCTTTGGCGGACCTCCCGGCGAATACCGTTCCATTCAGTTCGGCTTACCGTATGTGCTAACCGCTGGTGCCGAAGTGACGGTTCCTGTTGTGAATCGACCGGCGCGCGCCGACATTGGAATTACGGAGCAAAATCTACGTATCGCCGATCAGCAGAATCTGGTATTGCAGGATGAGGTTTCAACACAAACGGCGCGCGTTTATCATGCTACGTTACTCACTCGCGCGGCCATTTCGCTTACCCAGCGGAATCTTTCGGCGGCTGATACACTTACCCAAATTGCTCGCGACCGACTGGAAAAAGGCCTGATCGAACCGCTCGAATTTAACCGGATTCGTTCCGTTCAACTCACCAACGCCGACGTATTGTATCAGAATCAGCTGGCTTACGTTCGCAACCTGAATCAGCTTAAATTAATGTTGGGGCTGACGCCCACCGATAGCCTTGTTCTTTCGGAAGATCTGGCAAATCGGCCCATTGATACGCCGGTTTCGATCACTGACCTACCAGCCGTCGAGCGGCCACAGATTACACTTGAGCGGGCGCGGGTCGAACTGTCGCAATTGCAGTTGAATCGGGAACGTTTACAGCGTTGGCCAACCTTGTCGGCCTACGGACGATTTACGGAACAGGCGCAACGTAGTGAAATCAACTTTCTGAATTTCAGTCAGCCCTGGTATCAGATCGGCGTTACGGGTTTGCAATTTAACTGGCCAATTTATACGGGCGGCCTGCGAACTAGCAATATTGCCCGCGCCCGTTTGCAGCTGAAAGCAGCCGAAACGTCGCTTGCCTATGAACGGAATCGGCAGCAAACGGACAACGAAGACATTCGAAATACGTATAACCAGGCGGTTCGATCCCTGGATTTAAACCGGCAGAATTACGAACTCAGCAACCAGAATGTCCAGATTGCACTGGTCAAATACCGCTCGGGTTTATTTGCCTACGACCAATACCTGAACGTTTTCAATGAAGCGCTAACGGCTCAGAACCGATTTCTGAATAATCTGTCGAACGTATTTATCAACCAGACTATCTTACAAATCCGCAACGGGCAGTAATGAAAACTGTATTGTACATAACCACACTTGCCTTACTCGGCTCGGCCTGCAAACGTAGCACTGACGGTACATCGCCTGCGTACCGGGAATTGACCGAAGCAGTCTATGCCTCTGGGAATGTTTATCCACGTAACGAATACACTGTAACAGCCGACGCGGCCGGTGTCTTAGAAAAACGGCTGGTGAACGAAGGCGACTCCATTCGTCAGAATCAGTTGTTATTTGTGCTTGAAAGTGCGTCCGAAACGGCGCGTCAGCAGGCTGCTGCCAGTGCCTATCGGCAGGCCCGGGCTAACCTTGGCAACAATTCGCCCGTGCTTGCCGAACAGGAAGCGCAGGTACGTAACGCCCGTACGCGGCTCGCCAACGACTCAATCAACTACGCTCGCTACCGCGATTTGTACGCGAAAAACGCTACGTCCAGAGCAGAACTCGAGCGGGCAGAACTGAATTACACGATATCAAAAAATAACCTCCGAGCACAAACCAATACATTGCTACGTAGCCGCGACCAGATTCGGCTCGATGTAGCAAACAACCGCAGTCAGTTGGTGAGTTCGGAAGAGGCCGGACGTAACACCCGCATCCGAAGTTTCGTAAATGGCAAAGTGTATGAGGTTTACAAAGAACCCGGTGAGGTGGTCCGGATTGGCGATCAACTAGCACTGGTTGGCAGTGGCAGTCAATTATATGCGCAACTGGCGGTTGACGAAAGTGATTTCGGACGACTACGTATCGGGCAGGAGGTTGTACTGAAAGCCGACGTATATGCCGATAAGGTTTTCAAGGCCAAAGTCAGTAAGATCTTCCCCAAGCTGAATCGTACCGATCAGTCGTTTCGGGTCGATGCGGAGTTCGTGGGTGAGCAACCTGCCTCCTATTACGGCCTGACAGTAGAAGCCAATATTATTATCAGCCAGAATAAACACGTACTAACGATTCCAAAATCGTACGTAATCGGCAACGACAGTGTTTGGGTTGAAGAGGCCGGCAAAAAGAAAAAGATAAAATTCCGGAAAGGCGCCGAAAACTTCGACATGGTAGAGGTAAAAAGTGGTCTGAGTGAAACCTCTAAATTAGTGATGAACGATGAGTGATTAGTTTGCTGACGCATCATTCATCGTTCATCACTCCACAAAAATGAACATACGTATTGCTTCACAAATTGCAAAAACGCATTTGCTGGCCAAAAAACGCCAGACGCTCGTGGCCATGCTCGGCGTTACGTTCGGTATTGCCATGTTCATCACGATGATCTCGTTCATGCAGGGCGTTAACCAGTTTCTGGAAGATTCAGCCCTTGATGCCAGCCCGCATATCCGGTTGTATAATGAAGTCAATACGCAGCGACCCGGCCTGATTGAACAACTCAATCCGAAGAACTTCAATGTCATTTACCATCAAAAACCGAAAGATGAACAGGCACGTATCAAAAACGGGATGACCATCGCTGAGCGAATTGAAAAAGAATCTGGTGTATTAGGCGTGTCGCCCCAGGTGGCCACGCAGGTATTCTACAATAATGGTCCAATTCAATTGTCGGGCACAATTGCGGGCGTTGATATCGAGCGCGAAAACCGACTTTACCGGTTGGAGACGCGATTGAAATCGGGGAGCATCAACGCACTGAAAACCAACCCCGACGGGCTGATTATGGGAGCCGTTCTGGCTCGCAAACTAAATGTTCAGGTTGGCGATAAAGTAAGCGTAACAACGCCTGTGGGCAGCACCCGGATTCTGCGAGTAGTTGGTACGTTTGGCTTCGGCGTTGGAACGGTGGACAATACGAAGAGCTATGCCGATCTCTCGACGGTGCAGGAGATGCTTCAGAAAGACCCAAGCTACATCACCGATATTCATATCAAGATGATCGATCCGCTCCAGGCCCTTCCGTTCGGGAAGCGTATTCGAGCCATGTACGGCTACTACACCGAAGACTGGGCAACGGCGAATAAGGCGATTCTGGCGGGCGAAAAGATACGTAACGTAATGACGTTTGTGGTGTCCATGACGCTGCTGGTGGTGGCTGGTTTCGGGATTTACAACATCATGAATATGACCGTAATCAACAAGATCAAAGACATCGCCATTCTAAAAGCAACAGGTTTCGATGGCCGCGACATTGTCGCCATCTTCCTGTTGCAGGCTGTTTTTATCGGTTTTACGGGTGGTTTGCTTGGGTTAGGTATTGGATTTGGGATCAGCTACGTGTTGTCCATCACGCCATTCGATGCGGGCGATTTCCTGAGTATCAAAACGTTTCCGGTCATTTTCGACGCTAAGTACTACGTAATGGGCATTCTGTTCGGTGTCGTCACGACGGTATTGGCGGGATTTTTCCCTTCCCGAAAAGCCGCACAGGTTGATCCGGTAGCGATTTTACGAGGGTAAAAAAGTTAGAGAGTTGTAAAGTTATATGGTTGTAAAGTTGCTGAAGCGCTCTACCCTGAACTCTACAACTTTATAACCATACAACTTTATAACTTTTATGAATTCCGTTCTTTCCGCGCAGCACGTGAACAAATACTTCTATGACCCGGAGAAATTTCAGGTTCTGAAGGACGTAACATTCGATGTGCAAAAGGGTGAATTTCTTTCGATCGTGGGCAAATCGGGTTGCGGGAAATCGACGCTGCTGTATCTGCTTTCCACAATGGACACCGATTACGAAGGTCAGATTGAAATGGCCGGTACGTCGCTGAAAGGACGTAGTCAGGATTTTCTGGCGCATTTTCGCAACGAGCATCTGGGGTTTGTGTTCCAGTTCCATTTTCTGCTCCCTGAATTTTCGACGCTGGAGAACGTCATGCTGCCCGGTTTGAAACTGGGCAAATATTCTCAGAAAGAAATTGAGGAGCGGGCTATGGAAAAGTTGCGGTTGATTGGAATGGCCGAATACGCCCGTAAACCGGCCAGCAAACTGTCGGGTGGGCAACAGCAGCGGGTGGCCATTGCCCGCGCGCTCATCAACGATCCGACCATCATTATGGGCGATGAGCCGACCGGAAATTTAGATAAAGCCAATACCGAAAACGTATTCGAAATTTTTCGCGACCTTGCCGGAAAAGGCCAGACCATAATTGCCGTTACGCACGACCCCGATTTTGCCGCCGGAACCGATCGCGTCATTGAAATGTCGGACGGTATGATCATTGCCAGCCATGAAAATCAAGTTCAATAAATACGTCGAAGCGGTGTTATTGTGGATAGCACTGGCGGGCATTGTAGCCCGTCAATGGCTTATTCCGGGCATCTCCTGGCAACGGCAGGCGTTGCTCTTCGTAGCTTCTTTCTTGGTTTTCAATTTTATCTGGATTTTCCATTTCCGCCTGAATGAATGGCTCAACAAGCGATTGCCGTTCGAGAAGAATGTCCGCTGGCGCATCATTATTCAACTGTTGAGCGGCTGGACCATTGCTAAAACCATTCTGTTTATCGTTGGGTACTGCGTCGTTACGTATGTTGTGCCGGAAGTATTGACGCAGATCACTAAATTCACCATTATCATTATCGCGCTGTTGGTTTTTATGGTCAATACGGTAACCGGCCTGGGTTTCATTGCCAGTCATTTACTGAAGCGCTGGCAGGAGAATACGGTGCGGACGGCGCAGTTGGAGAAAGAAAAAGTACAGGTACAGCTCGACAGTCTGAAGAACCAGATCAGTCCGCATTTTCTGTTCAATAGCCTGTCGTCGCTGGATAGTTTGATTGACGATAATCCTGTGCTTGCGCGGCAATTTTTGCAGCAGTTATCGAAAGTGTTTCGCTACGTATTGCAGCATAAAGATCAGGCGCTGGTGACGCTGGAAACCGAACTGAATTTTATTAAGAACTACGTAGCGCTGCTGAATACCCGTTTCGATGGATCGTTCACGGTCAACTATCAACTGAGTGATGATGCACTCGATCAGCAGATCGTTCCTGTTACGCTTCAGATTCTAATCGAAAACGCCATCAAACACAACACCATCAGCGAAGCGCGCCCACTAACGGTGACCATCAGCGACAAAGACGGGTATCTGGACGTAGCAAATCCAGTCCAGCGAAAACGGCAGGTTGAAACGTCGAACAAACAGGGGCTGGAAAACCTGAAACTGCTGTATGATTATCTGGGCCCGCGTCCCGTTGAGATTAGCGAGCAGAACGCCATTTTCCACATACGTATTCCGCTCCTGTCGGTTTCAGGCAAACCCAATGCTGAACTTGCAGTAAGTCAGTTTCAATAGGACAATTAATTACGATGACGATTCTGCTGATTGAAGACGAACCGCTGATTGCCCGGCAACTCCAGAAACTGGTCCATCAGCTGGAGCCCGGCGCTGTGCTGGAAGGGCCATTGACCAGTGTCCAGTCAATCTGCGATTATTTTAGTGCGCTACGGGCGAATGGCCGGCCTTTTCCAAACCTTGTCATTTCCGATATTCAGCTTTCTGATGGAGTAAGTTTCGAGGCTTTTCGGCAGATCAATCTGAACGTACCCATCATTTTCACAACCGCTTATGACGAGTACGCCATCCGGGCATTTAAACTGAACAGCCTGGATTATCTGCTCAAACCGATTGATCCGGAAGACCTTAAAACCGCTTTGGCAAAGTATCACCGCTGGGCATTAAATGGCACAACGGGATTAGATGAGCAGTTTCGGCATTTCCTGAATCAGATTTCCGAACATACCCCGACGCTCCAGTTTAAACGCCGGTTTACGGGGCATCACCTCCGCCAAATCATCTCGGTTCCGCAGGAGCAGGTCGCCTATTTTCTTCGCAACGAGCTGATTTATTTGCATACAACGGATGGCCGAAAGTTAGTTACGGATTACAAAACGCTTGACGAACTGGAAGAATTGATTGATCCGGCCTGTTTCTTTCGCGCCAACCGACAATGCATTGTTTACCTCGACGCCGTTTCAGGTTATCGTCCCTACGACATCAGTAAATTACAGGTGATTTTAAAAAGCCCGAACGACAGTCTGGAAATCCTAGTCAGCAAAGAGAAAGCGAGCGCGTTCAGGCACTGGCTGGAGGGTTAGGGTTATCCTTTTTCCCGTTTTGCTGAATGGCCCGGGTGCAACGGTTCGTCCATTCAATGCATCTTTGATGAGCGGTTCATAACGACCGCTCATCCTTTTTTTGGGGAGTTTTTATAAAATCTGTTGGTAACTAATCCATTTTTCACTACCTATACAAGCTTTGATTTTTCGTACCCAACTAACTGTAATATGCAAAACAACTTTATTGAGTCTCGGTCTGGAATAACCCAGCTTGGTTTGACCTGGTCCAGATTAACCCGAGCGAGTATAGTGGCCGCTACGTTGCTGGTCAGCAGCCTGACAGTATCGATCGCGCAGGACAAGCCAACGGCCGTTACGTTGCCGGAAGGGGTAACAAAAGGGGCATCAGTCGAAGGCATCACCGAGTATAATCTGAAGAATGGGCTTAAGGTTCTGCTCTTTCCCGATGCTTCCAAACCAACCATTACGGTCAATATTACGTATCTGGTGGGTTCGCGGCACGAGGGGTTGGGCGAAACGGGGATGGCCCACCTGCTCGAGCACATGGTGTTTAAAGGCTCCACCAAGCACCCCAATATTCCACAGGAGCTGACCTCGCACGGGGCCCGCCCAAATGGCACCACCTGGCTCGACCGTACCAATTATTTCGAGACGTTTGCCGCCAACGACGAGAACCTGAAGTGGGCGCTCGATCTCGAATCGGATCGGATGGTGAACTCGTTCATTAAGAAAGAAGACCTGGCCACCGAGTTTACCGTGGTACGTAACGAGTTTGAGATGGGAGAAAACTCTCCGCAGGATATCCTGAACGAGCGTGTCGTGTCCTCAGCTTTTCTGTGGCACAACTACGGCAAATCGACCATTGGCAACCGTTCTGATATTGAGAAGGTGCCTATTGAAAACCTTCAGGCTTTTTACAAGAAATTTTACCAGCCCGATAATGCTGTGCTGGTTGTGGCGGGCAAGATCGACGAAGGCAAAACGCTGGCGCTGGTGAATCAATATTTCAGTTCGATTCCTAAACCAACGCGGGTGCTTCAGCCGACATACAGCATTGAACCGGTTCAGGATGGCGAACGCGACGTAGTGCTACGTCGGGTGGGTGATACCAAAGTGGTATCGGCGCTTTACCACATCATGCCCGCTTCGCACCCTGACTACCCAGCGATGGACGTGCTAACCGATTTGTTGACGAATGAGCCAAGTGGCCGGTTATACAAAGCGCTGATCGACACGAAGAAAGCCTCACAGCAGTACGGGTATTCGTTCATGACCAAAGACCCCGGCTACGTATATTTTGCCGCTGAACTCTTGAAGGAAAAATCCATCGACGAAGCCAAATCTGCTTTGCTGGGCACGCTCGATTCGGTCGCTATTAAAGCCCCCACCAAAGATGAAGTTGAGCGCTCAAAAGCTAAGCTGCTGAAAGATGTTGAAATTAGCTTTAAGGACGTTGAACGCTTAGGGCGCACCTTGAGCGAATTTATTGCGACAGGTGACTGGCGAATTGGTTTTCTATACCGCGACCAACTCGAAAAAGTATCGTCAGCCGACGTTCAACGCGTGGCGAAGTATTACTTTAAACCCTCTAACCGGACCGTCGGAATGTTTATTCCTGACCCAACTCCCGACCGGGTTGAGGTACCCAATGCGCCGGATATTGAGGCAATGGTGAAGAACTACAAAGGTCGTGCGGCTATTGCCAGTGGTGAAGCGTTTGATCCCTCACCAGCCAATATCGACGGCCGGACCCGGCGTTCCGAACAACCCAACACGATCGAGCTGGCTTTATTACCAAAATCGACCCGTGGTAATGAGGTAAATGCGCGACTGACGCTACGTTATGGAGATGTGAACAGTCTGAAGAACAAAAGTGCGATTTCGGTCTTTACGGCGTCGATGCTTGACCGGGGCACAACGACCCGCAGCCGTCAGCAGATCAAAGATGAACTGGATAAGTTGAAAGCGCAGGTGAGTGTATTCGGCGGTGGCAACCAGGCCAATGTGACTATCAAAACAACCAAAGAGAATCTGCCTGCCGTACTACGTATTGTTGGGGATATGCTCAAACACCCCGCCTTCGATGCTGGTGAATTTGAAAAACTAAAACAGGAACAGTTGGCACAGATTGAAGCACAGCGATCGGAGCCGCAAAGCCTTGCTTTCACAGCATTCCAGCGGCAGATGAGTCCTTATCCAAAGGAGGACGTTCGGTACACCTCAACCCCCGATGAAGACGTAGCGGACGTGAAAGCAATGAAGCTCGACGATCTGAAGCAGTTCCACAAGGATTTTTACGGTGCTCAGAACGCTACGTTGTCTGTGGTTGGTGATTTCGACGAAACGCCGGTTCGGAAGGTAATTACCGACGAGCTGGGCACCTGGAAGGCAAAGAAACCTTTCAGCCGGTTGGTTACGCCCTACAACGACATCAAACCGACGCCACAGAGTATCGAAGCACCCGATAAAGCCAATGCGTTTATGGTGGCAGGTGTAAACCTTCCGCTCCGCGACGACGACCCGGATTATCCAGCGCTGGTGCTCGGCAACTATATGCTGGGTGGCGGTTTCCTGAATTCGCGTCTGGCGGTACGTATCCGCCAGAAAGAAGGCATCAGCTACGGGGTTGGCTCGCAGCTCCAGGCAAACCCGCTCGATAAAACGGGCATGTTTATGACCTACGCGATTTACAATCCGGAGAATGCCGAGCGGCTCGAAAAAGCCTTCCGCGAAGAAATGGACAAAGCGGTAAAAGAAGGGTTTACTGCCGACGAAATCAAAGCAGCCCGCTCAGGTCTGTTGCAGGCGCGGATGGTGTCGCGGGCGCAGGACCCGAGCCTGGCCGGTACGTTGAACAACTATCTGTACCTGAACCGTACAATGGCATGGGATGCCGATTTTGAAAAGAAGCTGGAAGCACTCACACCTGAGCAAATCAACGCAGCGATGAAGAAGCACATTGATCCGGCGAAAATTTCGATTATTAAAGCCGGTGATTTTGAAAAAGCAGCGAAGAAAGCGGCTGAAAAACAGCCCGCTTCGTCGGTCGGCAGTGGCAAGAACTAGCCTTGTTTGAACCAGGATTAATAAAAACCTGGTTCTTTTTTATACCAATAAACTATAAATATCGTTATACACCTACTAAACTCGTTAAAACATGAAATGGTGTGTGCTGTTACTCGTATTTTGGTTGATGGCTGGACGTAGCATAGCTCAGGATTGGCTGGTTATGCTACGAGATACCAATCGGCTTAACGTATCGCTAGGTGATCTGGAGAAAAAATACCCGCCAGCCTTTGCTCGACAGGTTGGACAGAAAGGCGTCTTTGCTCAGCATGGAAATCGATTCATGGATACGATGCGGGTCCGAAACAACCGTTTTTTTAGTTTTCTCGATCGGAACAAAAAACATTTGCCCGCTTTAGGCATCATGCTTCAGACGCAGGAGTTTGTCAAGCCTGACGGTACATTTGCCTGGGTATTTTGTGAATTTTCTGGTCGCGAATTAACGCCTGACCAGGAAAATCAACTATTGAGGCTGATTCGTGAATGGTATCGTCAAAATCCGTTTGCGTTTACGACAAAAGAAGGATTTCGCTGGGCTGGGCTGGTTACCCTAGGCAATCCTCCAGCCAAACGTATGGTTCGGAAGGGGCCGGGCATCATCAGCACACTCGATGCCGCCCAGAAAACAACCCGTCCCGACACGGTAACCATGTTGGCATTTAATCAATTAGGACTGACGAATGTACCCGATATCGTTTATCAGTTTCCGAAACTGGCAGAACTTGATTTATCGAAAAATGAACTTCATGAGCTACCCGCCCGCCTGACGTCCGACATTCCAACGCTGAAAAAACTGAGCTTATTACAAAACGCCATTCCTGACGACAGTGTGTTTATAACCCGTAATAAACACCTTCGGTCACTGAATTTGCAATTCAATCGGTTGACACGGATTCCGGAATCGATTCGTCAGAATCGGCGGCTCGAAAGTTTATGGATTGGAAATAACAAACTGGCAGAACTGAACATGACTCCGCTACGTAAACTTCGCCGGTTGAGCGACCTCAACCTGTATAACGCCGGACTGACTCAACTACCCAGCACCATTAATCGGCTAAGACGCGTAACCGTACTGGATCTTTACTACAACAAGCTGACGGAATTGCCCCGTAATCTGGGAAAAATGAAACGTCTTGAGCAGTTGGCTCTTTCCCACAATGACCTGAAAGAACTACCTGCCTCCCTAGCCAAGCTACGTCGATTACAGGTTCTTTATGCGCATCACAATCGGCTCAGTAAATTGCCTGCTACGTTTGGTCGGCTAAAAAATCTGCGTATTCTCGACCTCGGTTACAACTGGATCACCGTCGTGCCAGACGTAGTGGGCTTGCTTCCGTCGCTGCAAGAGTTGAGCCTGAATAACAACAATATACAGGAATTTCCAACTGTGCTGCTATCAATTCAGAACCTGGATAAAGTGTATTTAAGTGGCAATCCGTTGTTTAATCGTGAAGCGCCCAGCAGTCCATATGCACCCCATATCAAGCAACTGGAAGCCAACAAAATTACAGTCTCTTATTAAACCCAATGGTGCAGAATAATACTCTGCTCAGAAAATTCATAATCAATTTTAGAAAGAGCGAAAAAGGGAGGCTTCAACTGAGAAAAATACAATAATTTTGTGTTGCTTCAGTATAAGTACGATCTGTGTTATGCAAGCCGTTACGTCTCCCGTTTCCACCAATCCAAATCGCGTTTCGCTCTGGGCGAATTTAGTATCTGTCTACATCCTGTGGGGATCAACGTATCTGTTCATTCATTTCATGACCGAACGGATGCCTCCGCTGTACATGGTGTCGGTCCGGTATCTGATTGCGGGTTCGCTCCTGTATGGCTATGCGCGGTTGACAGGTACACCCCGCCCTACCCGGCAGGAATGGCGGTCAGCGGGCATTATCGGCGTAATCCTGTTAACGATTTCAAACGGCTGCCTGTCCATTGGGCTTCAGTACATTCCCAGCGGTATGGCGGCTTTACTAGGCGGTCTGTTACCCGTTTATCTGTTAACCCTCAACTGGGTTTCGTTTGGCAAAAAGCGACCGAGCAACCTGGCGTTGGCAGGGCTGGCGGTTGGTCTCCTTGGCATTTATCTGCTGGTCAAACCCGACAAGCTGCAAAGCACAAGTGGTATCGACGCCAAGCTGATCGGTACTGGACTTGTTGCTTTCGGAAATTTCGCCTGGGCGATTGGTACGTTGCTGACACCCCGTCTGTCGTTACCTTCCGGAACCATTTCGAGTGGCATTCAAATGATTGTCGGAGGAGTTGTTACGTTACTGGCAAGCCTGGTTCTAGAGCCTGTAAGCCTGCTGAGTATTGTTGATGCGCCCGCCAAAGCCATTGGCTCTATGATCTATCTGATCATTTTCGGCAGCATCATTGGTTTTTCGTCGTACTCCTGGCTGGCACGTAACGCACCACCGCAACTCCTGGCTACCTATGCTTTCGTCAACCCCGTTGTTGCCATGCTGCTCGGTACGTTGTTCGCGGGCGAAGTTTTTTCAAGTCAATCGTTTCTCGGCGCGATCGTTGCCCTGATCGGCGTTGTGTTAATTACTTTAGGAAGGAAGTAATTGACTAAAAACGTTTGCGTCTGTTAATTCAATCATTCTACCGGCGGAGGGCTCACGCTTGTCCAGCCACCGTCAACCACCAGGCTCTGACCCGTTATGTGGCGCGATGCAGGAGCGACCAGAAACAAGGCCGCATTTGTGATGTCCTCTACTGTAGCCGGGCGTCCCATGGGCGTGATACGTGACCAGATTGGAATATAAGTAGGATCGTCAAGTGTACGCTCTGTAAGGGTGGCACCGGGCGCAATGGCATTGACCGTAATGCCGAGTGGTGAAAAATCAATGACCAGTTGTTTTGCCAGCATCTCCAGCCCGGCTTTGGTCATGCTGTAAACGGGAAGGCCAGGATGCGCCTGATGCCCCACCACCGACGACATAAACAGGACGCTCCCCCCTCTGCCTTGCTTACGCATCTGATGAGCAGCCGTTTGTGCCAGAAAGAAACTCCCCCGCAGATTCAGGTCAACAATTTTCTGAAACGCTTCGGGGGTCGTTGTGAAGATGTCGCCAAAAATAGTAATACCAGCATTGGCGATCGCAATATCGACCGACCCAAATAAATGGACAGCCTTTTCGACCATCTGCTGAATAAACGCTACGTCGGAGGCATCGCCCGCGCACGCTTCGCACTGCCCACGACCAGCATCTGCCCGGATGATATCAATGGCTTTCTGGGTTAACTCTTCATCATAATCGTTGAGCAAAACATTGGCTCCCTGCCGGACGAGTGTTTTGGCTATGGCAAAACCAATACCTTGCCCTGCACCGGTAATCAGGACAGTTTGTTGGGCAAAATCGATCATCTGAAAACGTTTGGGATAAGATAAAGTCGCGCGAAATTAAAGACAAATTCCAGCCTGAGCTGCTGCTTTTTTCGCAGTACGTACGACAAAAGTAAGAAAATGCCATTTCGAGCAGGCGGCAGCAGGCAACGTAGCAGTTCACGGCTTTGTCAAGCGACCACGCTAACATGCTACAATCTTCAGAAAAAATAGTAGATGTGGATTGTCTTAATCTCGGATAGATTTGTACTCTGAGCCATCCTAAGCCATAACTGACCAGCCTAATGCTTTTTCGATCTTTTTCCATTATACTCTTTTACCTTTTATCCACACCCATTTTTGCACAAAAAGGATCGATTTCTGACGCGCAGATGCAGCGTATCTACGACGAAATCAAAACACCACACAAGTATGGTTTGGTGATGACACCCGCCGACAATTCGAAGAAGATGGATTGTCCGACGGTGTTCCGAAAGAACAACCAATGGTACATGACTTATCTTATTTACGATGGGCGTGGCTACGAAACATGGCTGGCAAAAAGCAAGGACCTCCTGAACTGGGACACGCTCGGACGTATCCTGTCTTTTTCGGATAGTACCCAGTGGGACGCGAATCAGAAAGCGGGGTACAACGCTTTACAAAATTACGAGTGGGCTGGATCGTATGAGCTGGAGAAATTTCAGAACAAGTATTGGTTGTCGTACATTGGCGGTCCCGCTAAAGGCTACGAAGCGGGTGATCTGTCGATTGGCATAGCCTCTACCTCGAAAGATCCCACGCAACCACACGAGTGGCAGCGACACTCTAAACCCGTGCTGACCGCCGAAGACGCTGATACGCGCTGGTGGGAAAACCGAAAACTGTTCAAAAGCACGATTATTCATGACCCCAAAAAATTAACCGGCTACCCGTTCGTGATGTATTACAATGCCAACGGCGACACAACGGGCGTTCCCAAAACGCGCTGGTTCGAACGGATTGGCATGGCCGTTTCGGACGATATGTTAAACTGGAAACGCTTCCAGAAAGAGCCGGTTATGATGCATCCGGCAGGCATTACGGGGGATGCAGTCATTCAGAAAATCGGTGACCTCTACGTTATGTTTTACTTCGGTGCCTTCTGGCAGGATCGCGAGGGCGCTTTCAATCGATTTGCCGTTTCTTCCGATCTCGTCAACTGGACCGACTGGACCGGCGCTAACCTGATCGAGCCCTCAGAAACTTACGACGATCTATACGCGCATAAGTCGTTCGTTCTGAAGCACAAAGGTGTCGTTTACCACTTCTATTGCGCCGTCAACAAAGCCGATCAACGCGGTATTGCGGTGGCTACGTCGGTCGATTTGGGTAAGAGTAAAAAAAGTTTCGTACCGGCTCCACCGAAAAAATGAAAAACACACTTTCTTGTCATTCCGACGCTACGTTATGGCGTTGGCTAGTTACGCTACTATTTGCCGCAACTACTACATTCGCCCAAACTGAACTACGTAGCGTTCAGGACTTTAACAAAGGCTGGCGGTTTTATCTGGGCGACGAACCCAACGCCAAAAACGCTACGTTTGCCGACGCCGACTGGCGAAAATTGACCCTTCCTCACGACTGGAGCATTGAAGGCCAGTTCAGCGAACACCACCTGGGCACAACGCAGGAAGGTGCATTACCAACGGGCATTGGCTGGTATCGGAAAACGTTTACCGTACCCGCTACGTCCAGAACCAAACCCGTTTTTATTGAATTTGACGGTGTTTATCGCAACAGCGAAGTCTGGATCAACGGGCATTCGCTGGGCGTTCGGCCGTATGGATATAGCTCGTTTCGGTACGAACTAACCCGTTATTTGAAGTTTGGCAATCAGCCGAACGTACTGGCGGTGCGGGTCGATAATTCGGCCCAACCCAATTCGCGCTGGTACACAGGGGCGGGCATTTATCGGAATGTACGGCTGGTCACTACGTCGCCCGTTGCGGTGGCGCACTGGGGAACCTACGTAACAACCCCGAACGTAACGGATCAGCAGGCTACTGTATCGATGCAAACGCAGATACGTAATGCTATCGGTCGGCGCTCCGACGGAAAAATGCAAACGGTTCGGGTGGTGAGCACCATTCTGGACGTAGCGGGTAAGGAAATCGCATCGGCCACTACGTCTCCGGTTGAACTGGTCGATACGCTGACGTCCGTTTCACAATTATTTACAATAAAAAACCCAACCCTTTGGTCGACCGAAACGCCGTACCTGTACAAAATCGTAACGCGAATCTATAACCAGAATCGTCTGGAAGACAGTTACGTAACGTCGTTGGGCATTCGTTATTTTCGGTTCGATGCCGCAACGGGTTTTTCGCTGAACGGCAAGCCAACGAAAATTCTGGGCGTTTGCCTGCACCACGATTTAGGCGCGTTGGGCGCGGCTGTGAATGTACGGGCGATGCAGCGTCAGCTCGAACTGCTGAAAACGATG
>NZ_JBMDWV010000436.1:0-2301 GCF_048594605.1 Spirosoma sp. | reverse complement strand
TGAGCGGAGCCTTCTTTTCGGCTTCTTCTTTCGGGATTCCCTGGCTAACCAGTTCCTCGATCTGCGCTTTATAGGCTTTGTCGAACAGAACGTAGTATTTTCCAATCAGGTGATCGCCTTTCATGCCTGCCGATTCAGGTGTTTCTGCACGGCCCGACGCATCGGTTCCGAATAGCTGGTACGCCAGCATGGATTTGCAGATATGAATGCCCCGGTCGTTGACGATGCAGGTTTTTACAACGTCGTAGCCATTTGCTTTCAAAATCCGACTGACTGAATCGCCTAGAAAATTATTCCGTAAATGACCGAGGTGCAGCGGCTTATTCGTGTTTGGCGACGAAAATTCCACCATCACCGACTGTCCAGTTGCTGGTAACGTGCCAAATGCTACGTTGCTGGCAATATCGTTTAGTACGTTCACCCAGGCGGCATCAGCAATGCTGATGTTCAAAAAGCCCTGCACTACGTTGAAGCCGCTCACAACTGGACTATTTTCTGCAAGCCACGTACCAATTGCCTGCCCGATTTGCGCGGGTGGCTGACGGAGCGATTTGGTTAGTGGAAACGTAACAAACGTATAAAGACCTTCGAATTCTTTCTTGGTAGGTTGTAACGTAACGTCACCAACTTCTTGCTGATATAATTCGGTAACGGCGCGCTGAATGGCGCTCTTTAAGGCTGACTGAATATCCATTTACCCGCAAAAGTACAAAATGTAGGTTGGACCGTTGCGTGAGGTGTGGACCAAATCAAGACAAATAATTCATGACCTGTACGTTAACTAGTTAAGTGTTAATCGGCACTAGTCCACAGAGACGCCTGCGGTAAAGGGCCCGGTGAAAAACTGGACTAACGTAGCGATACCCCTGATTAATGACATTCAGGCAGGTAAATACCTCTTGAGGGTCTTCAATGGTTTCGGGTAAATAACCATTTACATCGGTCTGAATGGCGGCCGGATAATAGGCGACTTGTACGGGCAAACAAACAACGCCACGTAGTGTTGGATGAATCAGTTTGGCTTGTCGGGCTATCTCGAATCCCCGATTGTTGCCAAAACGGGCTTCGATAAATAACGTAGCGGGTAAATGAGCGCGAATAGCCTGTAGTACGTCGCCCTCGTTTGTATTACAAATGATGGCCGTATGGCCGCTTTCTGTAAAGGTTTTTAACCAATAGTCGGCAACGGCCTTTTGTTCCTTTACAAGCAGGATAACGGATGTCATGGAAAATGAATATATGTATACTTAGAAATGTATACAAGTAGAATCCATGCTGAAATGTTCATGTATTGCGTCTGCTAAGTTGAGCCGCTAGGCAAATACCGGAAAGTCGTCCATGAACTGAATCTGGGACGTAGCGTGATCAACGCAGCAACAGTAATGCGTCATGCCGTTGGAAATCACGACGTAGGGCGCCCGATGAATGTGATTATATCGGGAAACCTGATCGAAAACACTCTGCGTCAACGTAATGTGCGGAGCTTTGCACTCGACCACCAGAAACGGCTGGCCCTGCCGGTCGAACACAACGATGTCGGTACGTTTTTGCGTCTGATTCAGTACAAGTCCGCCTTCCGAACGAATCAGGGCTTTTGGATAGGCGTAGTGCGTCAGCAATAAATTAACAATATGCTGCCGTACCCACTCTTCGGGCGACAGTCGAACGTACTTCCGACGTAGCAGATCAAAAATATAAGCTTTCCCGTCGACTTGCTTAGTTTTGCAATCAAATGGAGGGAGGTTCAGCGTAACCATACCACTAAGATAAGGAGCGAATGAAAAATATGCTTCATCAATCATTCGCTCAATCACTCATCTACTCACTGAGTATTCATGAAAACAAAAGAAGAAATCGTTCAGAATTGGTTGCCGCGCTACACGGGTACGCCCATTGAGCAATTTGGCGAATACATTTTGCTCACCAATTTTATTAACTACGTCGAGCTGTTTGCGCAGAAATTCGACGCGGAAATTTTTGGGATTGGACGGGCCATGCAAACAGCCACGGCCAACAATATCACCATTATCAACTTTGGCATGGGCAGTGCAATGGCCGCAACAGTCATGGATTTGCTGTCGGCCGTTGATCCAAAAGCAGTGCTGTTTCTGGGGAAATGCGGAGGGTTGAAGAAAACGCAGATTGGCGACCTTGTTTTGCCTATTGCCGCCATCCGGGGCGAAGGAACCAGCAACGATTATATGCGCCCCGAAATTCCGGCACTACCATCTTTCCGGTTGCAGCGGGCCGTATCATCGACCATCAAGAAATACGAACTGGATTACTGGACCGGCACCGTGT
>NZ_JBMDWV010000435.1:0-37222 GCF_048594605.1 Spirosoma sp. | reverse complement strand
CGCGCGACCAGTCGGGGAGTTCGTCGGTACGTAGCGTTATCTTGAGTCGGTTGCCACTCTGATGCGTAACGGTGCCTTCGACCCGGTCGGCCCGTGGGTCGTGATTGCTGAACAACACGGCGGGCATGCCAAACCGAATCTGATGCGGTATGTCCTGGTGCGTGGTTCGTTCAAGTTCTACGGTCAAATAATCGCCACGGCCAATTTCTGAACCGCGAATTGCGATCGGATACCAGGTGAGTCCATTGGCCCGACGTTCGGCAATGGAGGTGGTTTCAGTAAGTTTTCGGTATTGAGTACGGTCTTCTTCTCGTTCGATGCGGAGTAAATCGAGCAGATTCTTAAAATAATCCATTCACAAAGGTAACGACTGGCTGCATCCGGGAGCGCGAAATCAAGAGAACGCAGGTTTTTATGATTGACACAGATAAGATAATACCCATGCTGTAAATCCACGTTGTGTGTGATGGAGATGCCTATGCCCCAACAGGACAAGTTTGATTCTGGCGGATTAGGATCTATTTTTGCTCATTAGGTATCTGAGTTAGACGTAGTGAATTAGTTACCGGAATGGTGTTTACAAAAAGACAGTTAATTGCTTTACTGAGCGTCTTAGTTTTACTCGCTGGATTTACGTATTATAATCGTTGCCCGACTGGTGATGATGCCTGGTTTGCTGAACAATCGTACTGGCTGCAGAAAGACGGCGTTATCCGTTCGGAGTTTTTTCGGGGCACATTAAATTGGGAGAAACAGTTGTTTGTTAGCCATAAATTGTTTCTGGCTTTTGGTGCCTTCCTGATGAAATTATTTGGCTTTGGCTTGCCGACGGTCCAGTTTGTAGGATTTATCTTTTTTTGCGCACTCATTGGCGAGTTGATTATTTACGTTCGTCAGGAAGAAAAGCGTAATAGCTCATCCAATTTATTATTGCTGCTTATCCTAGTATTTTCCAACCAGTTGTTAATAAGAAATAGTTTTGAAAACCGACCTGAACTGATGGTGTCGGCGCTGGGGTTCGGTTCATTTCTCTGCATAAACTCAGAAAGAAAGACGCTGCTTAAATCCGGTTTGGCTGGCGGTCTGGCGGGCTTGGCTCTGCTGTCGCATCTGAACGGTGTTATTTATTTGGTTGCGGGCTTCGCTACGTATATGTATACTCGTAGGTACAAAGAAGCCTCTCTGTTTTTCCTGATCGGAAGCCTGACTG
Source organism: Spirosoma sp. (assembly GCF_048594605.1). Taxonomy (GTDB): domain Bacteria; phylum Bacteroidota; class Bacteroidia; order Cytophagales; family Spirosomataceae; genus Spirosoma. Next base: position 36,012 of record NZ_JBMDWV010000435.1, on the reverse strand, counting down.
CGTCGACTTATTTTGCAGACGCCCTATTCGCAAAAGATGGATTTTCCAGCTGGTATTATCAATTTCGTCACGATCCTGAAACCCAGAATGCATTCGGATTATACGCTAAACTGATGGTGATGCTGACGTTTCCAAAATTGTTTGTAGAATCGCCCGAACAGGCTGGATTAACAATCCTGCTGGTGTTTATGCTATGGCATCAACGGGCTCTGATTAAACAGCTACCCCTGGTTTTAAAAGCGTATTCGTTGCTGGTTCTGATTGCGTTTGGGCTACTTACCAAAAATGGGTCGGGTACGTATATGCCTCTTTTTATGCCGTTTATGTTTGCAATTATTTACGAATTGTATAAACGGAAACCGTTTGTCAATTGGGGTTTACGCTTAGTTCTTTTGGTTTATTTTATCATTGGAATTTATGGGAGTATAGAAATAATTCATCGGAACCTGACTTTAGGAAATTTTCCGGAAGCTTATAAAAAATTACGCGCTTATATTCCACAGAACACAAATGGTTTGGTGCCGTTAACGTTCTTTTTTAACGAATACGAACAATACGCTCATTTGTTAAGTCATGAGAATTTTACGTCTCATTCAGCGCATTCTGGCAACCCATCGGATGAAATAGCTACCTGGGCTCATCAGCATAACGTCGATTTTATTCTGTTCGACTATAAATACCGAGCGGACTATTTTTATCCTGAACCTGCGACAAAAAATTTACCCTACTATAAGTTGAATTTTTTCGATGGGCGATTTGCTGTTTACTTAAAAAAGTAAGTTCTGGTTACGTATTTTTTCTGATTCCATCCAGCAAATAATCCAGACCGTTTAATTTTATTTCATACATAGTTTGCAACAGCATTCCCAGTTTACCGGCTGGAAAACCTTTCTGGGCAAACCATTCCAGATACGAAACGGGTAACGCTCTGAGTAACGTGCCCTTGTATTTGCCAAAAGGCATCTGATAATGGAGCAATTCTTTTAATAGTTCTGGATTACCGTGGGCCTGTTCTGCCATTGCTTGTGTGTTAAAATTAATTGACCGCCGATTCGAGCAGACGTATCGTGCCCGCCGTTGCGTCGATTTCGGTATCAATGCCGAGCGGAACAGTAAATTTATCACGAATGTGGCCAATCATGGTGCCCGAGAAAGCGGGTTTGTTCAGCGGAATGATGTGCTCCGTCACTACGTCGTCGAGCGTGAGCGAACCGTAAGTACCATTGCCGGGGCCGCAGTCGGTGCATTTGCCGAAAACGAAACCGGCGATCTGATTCAGAATGCCCGCCAGCCTGAGCTGAGTTAACATTCGGTCGACGCGATAAATATCTTCGTGCGTATCTTCCAGAAACAGAATGGTATTTTGCCAGTCGGGCAAGTACGCTGATCCAATCAGGTGGCTCAATACGGTAAGATTACCGCCCACTAACCGCCCCCGCGCCAGACCCGGTTTGATGGTCGTGATACGATCCTGAGTTTGCGTCAGGTTATCGCCTTTCTCGGCCGGATTCTTCATTGTTACGGTTTCGCCATCCATAAGCACCCGCTTGAACCAATCTACGGTAAAGGCATTGAACGTAGCGGAACCAACTGGTCCGTGAACCGTAACCAAACCCGTTTTCGCATAGATGGCCAGTAATAACGCCGTTACGTCGCTATAACCAATTACCATTTTCGGGTTACGCTGAATCAGATCGTAATCTAGCAGGGGTAGTAGGCGAGCACAGCCCCAGCCACCGTGAATTGCCATAATTGCTTTGACGCTACGGTCGTTGAAAAACGCATGAATGTCGGAAACACGATCCGCATCGCGTCCGGCCAGGTAACCGTAACGGTCGTAAATGTGTGGACCGAGCTTGGTTTGAAACCCTAATGCCTGAAGAGATTCCTGAGCGATTTTCACCGTTTCCGGATTGTAGGCCGGAGCCGCCGGGCAAAACAGGCCAACTGTGTCGCCGGCTCGGAGACGGGCTGGTTTTAGTAACGGAGCAGGCGGCTGACCGGTGGCTAGTGAAAGAAACGGTGCCAAACTAGTGGCCCGCAAAAAGGAACGGCGTGAAGACATTAGAAAAGCAGGGATTCATGAGTGCAGAAAGATAACCGAAAACAACGTAGTGATCAAGCAGTAGATGCGGTCGATAAATGGGTTCAATTTATTGGTCGTTACGTTGGTGCACTCCGCTTTTATTATGATGAAATAAACCTTACATTTCGGCGGATTGAATAAACAAAACAGGAAGTAAAACCCAGCCAACTACTTTATGACGATCAAACTACATGTCCGGTTTGCGTTTACGCTCATCTGTCTGTTAATGGCCATTGCGTCCGTTCAGGCGGGAAAACCACTTGCTACAGTCGCTCAGATTACGGCCGACTGGCAACGGGCTAAAGAGTACACGAAAGAATATCTGGACGCCATGTCGGAGGACGGTATTAATTACAAGCCAAGCCCTGAGATCCGCAGTTTTGCCGAGCAGATGCTTCATCTGGCTGCTGCGAACTACAATTTCGGTGCGCTGGCCAGTGGGAAAACCAACCCGTTTCAGGGGAAAAAACTGGAAGAGATGAGTGAACTGAAAACCAAAGCTGCTTTGACAAAGGCGGTTATGGATAGTTACGACTTTGTGATCGAAGGAGCAAAAGGGTTGAGCGACGCCCAACTGGCCGAGAATGTAAAAATGGGCCAGCGCGAAATGACTCGTGAAGTGGTACTGGCAAAAGCCTTTGAGCATCAGACACATCATCGCGGGCAGTGTACCATTTACATTCGGATGAAAGGCATTAAGCCACCAAACGAAAAATTATTCTGAGAACAAAAATGCCCGCTATTAGCGGGCATTTTTGTTACGTATCCCTCCTGGAAATAGTACGTAAAACATACGGTAAAGGTTACTAGTTATTTCACGTATTATCTATCATTCACTAATCACCTGGTCAAAAGCGTGCAACATCAGCCGTTTTTGTGGGTTCATTCAAGATGGTTCGGTTGCTAACTGGCCTGGTAGCGGTTTTGCTGTTCGTGCAATGTCAGAGCGAAAAGCCCCAGGCGCCCAAAGCAGAGGGCTTTGATCCGCCTATTCCGCCAACGCTTTCTTACCTGGCGGGGCCAATTGTGTTTGATATAAAGGAAATTCAGGAGAAAATTAATCAGAAGCTTGATCCTGTTCTGATCGGAAAGGAAACCGAAAAAGGAAAAACGGAAGGGATTATTTCATTTCGGGTAAAGCGGCTGGGCTCCGTTCAGGTTCAGTACGTCGATCATCAGATCAAGCTGTCGGCTCCGCTGCAAATGTGGCTTACCAAACCGTTCAGTAAAGACACGACACCGCCGAAAAAGCCATTTTGCGTACTGCATGTTGATTTTAAAAGCCCAATTGTTGTAACGCCTAACTGGCGATTTGCGAGCCACACAACCTTCACAAACTACCAGTGGCTGGTTAAGCCGGAACTTCGCATATTGGGTAAAGAATTTTCGTTGACGAAACTAGCCCAGAATATTCTGGAAAAGCACAAAACGGATATTGAGCAGGCAATTGACTCGGCGGTATATAACAACCTGAGGCTTGATGAGATGGTGAGGCCGACCTGGGAAGATATGCAAAAGCCACTGCTGATTAACAAGGAATATGGGCTCTGGCTGGTTCCCAAACCCATTAGCGTAGCATCAGGACCCATTGATGGCAATGCGCGTCAACTGGTTACGCACGTCCGAATCGCGTTTGAGACGCAAACAGAGCTTTCGCCAACAGAACCCGTGCATCCGAAAACAAAACTGGCTCCCCTGCAGAAACGGGATTCGGTCTCTCAGACGTCCGATCTACACCTGATGAGTTTTATTCCTTATGCTGATATTAACCGGATGCTGGCCTTGACGGTACGTAAGCAGCCGAAAACAATGGCCCTTGGCGCAATTACCATAAAAAGCGCGTCGGTTTACGGAGCACAACGGTCGCTGATCGTGAAAGCCGAGGTAAGCGGAATTATGGATGGACCTGTTTACTTACGTGGACGTCCGGCGTTTGATACGCTAACCAATACGTTAGTTGTAAAAAACCTGGATTTCGATAGCACCCACGAAGGTTTATTATCGAAAAGTACAGATCCCGTATGGCACGATGCGCTACGTAAGGTATTGGAAACTATGCTGACCATCCGGTTAGGCGACGACATTGACAAGTTGCCGCAGGTTATCCACAAGGCGTACGAAAAAGGAGGACCCGGCAAAAAAACGGATTTAGGTATTCAAACGTTTCGGTTCGTTCCCCAAAAAATAGCGATTCGTCCTGATGGTATTCAGGCGTTAATCAAAGTCAAATCGAAAGTAATTGTGAAAGTGAATACGTTATGATTGTTCTAATCGGTTTAGCGGTTCTGGTTGTGGGCTGGCTCGTCTGGCAGAACTTACAGCGAAAAAAACAGGATGAAATTCCGCTGCCTGCTACGTATCCGGAGCTATTGGAAAAACACGTAGCGTATTACCGATCGTTAAGCGACGAGAAAAAGAAACTCTTTGAAGAGCGGGTTCGTCATTTTCTGAATCATACTCAAATTGAAGGCGTAGGTACGACTGTTGATGATGTGGACAAAGTGCTGGTAGCCAGCAGCGCCATTATTCCCATCTTTGGCTTTGACGACTGGTTTTATCCACTGACCAACGTACTGCTTTATGAAGATCGGTTTAATGCCGATTACCAGACCACGGGCGATGAACGTAACATCCTGGGCATGGTGGGGGAAGGAGGGGCTTTACAAAGCACAATGGTGTTGTCGAAACCGGCGTTGCACGAAGGGTTTGCCAACGAAACCAGTAAGGGAAATACGGGCATCCACGAGTTTGTACACCTGCTCGACAAAGTCGATGGGTCAACGGATGGCTTACCCGAATATTTGCTGGCAAAAGATCACATCAGACCCTGGCTACAACTCATTCACAGGAGTATTCAGGAAATTAAAACCAATCAGTCGGACATTAATCCGTACGGGATTACCAACGAAGCCGAATTCTTCGCGGTTGCGTCGGAATATTTTTTCAAACGCCCTGATCTGCTCCACGAAAAGCACCCCGAACTCTTTGCGCGGCTAGAGGAAATCTTTCACCAGAATCCGTTGGACAATGCTCATCCATGATTAAAAACTACCCCCGCTGCTTCCGAATAGCTTCCATTAAGCCCTGCATGTAGCCGACAGCATGCAGACTCCCTAACAAACTATAGCCCTGATGATCGTTGCTGTCGCCTGCCATCGTCGGTACGTGGTCGGGGCGGATGGGACCTTTAAAGCCAATGTCGTAATACGTTTTCATGGCTTTGTACATATCCGTCTGGCCATCGTCGCCGAAGGTTTCCTCGAAATTCTGACGGTTGCCCCGAATGTCGCGGAAGTGTACGAAGAAAATTTTGTTACGTTCCCCGAAGTATTTGATGACCGTCGGAATATCTTCGCCCATGGTAGCAAACGTTCCCTGGCACATCGTAATCCCATTGTTTGGACTGGGAGCAAGGGCCAGCATTTTTTTGAAGGCATCGGCCGAAGTCATGATGCGCGAAATGCCCCGAAGTTTATCGACCGGTGGATCGTCGGGATGAAGAGCGAGTTTAATACCTGACTTTTCAGCTTCAGGTACTACCGCTTTCAGAAAATACGCCAGGTTTTTCCACATGGTTTCAGCCGAAAATTCACCGAATTGCGTTACCGATTGATTCCTGGCCTCTTCATACTTGAACGCGCTCACCAATGCCCCACCCCGCGAGGGTTTGGCCATTTGCGTACGCGACCAGTTAATGACCGGCATCCAGTTATAACAAACCGTGTCGACACCGATTTTCGACAGGTTTTTCATAAACGTAATGAAGTGATCAATTTCCTGATCCTTGCCATCGAGCCCCAGTTTGACTTTATCAAGTGGCGTAGGGCTTTCAATAACCTGAAGCGTTAATCCTTCTTTGGCGAACCCATCCTGTATGGCTTTCAGTACGTCGTAATCCCACGAATTGGCGCCTTTCATACCCACCATACCCGGGCTTGCTGGTGCTACGGCCCCCAATACGTTCATCTGTACAGACAGCTTCATTTTCTGCGGTTCATATCCCCAGAAATACGCCAGGCCCAATTGCAGATCCGCGTCTTTGGCCAGACTCACGAGTTGTTGCCGACGTAGCGTTTGTGCTAGCGGACTCAAACCGCCTGCTGATAACGTAGCGACGGATGCACTTTGTTTGAGGAAGGTTCGGCGGGAGTTTTTCATAGGCAAATGAGTTAAAAACAGGTTGTAGCTACTGCTGTAAAAACAGATAACAGGCTAATTTACTGATAAGACTTTTCTGGAAAACAAGCTTTTGGCCGGGACTATAAAACGGGAGCCTAGAGGCCACCAAACAGAAGCCCTTATGCGTTCAATCAGAATACGTTACGTTAAATAAATCACTTAGCCAGAGAAACCTCATTTCCCGGAACTTCCTGACGATTAAACGTGAAGGAATCATGGCTAAGAAAATAATCATTTGTGCGGACGGTACGTGGAATGATCCTGAGCAACTTGACCGGGGTAGTCTGGTACCCACGAACGTAGTGAAAATTGCCCGCGCTCTGGCGAAAGCGCCGGATCAGAAAGATATTTTCTATGATCTGGGTGTAGGAACGGGCAAAGGGCTGGACCGCTTTCTGGGCGGATTAACGGGGAATGGATTGTTGCACAACATCTTTGAGTGTTATCTGTTCATTGCCGAACGGTATCAGCCCGGCGATAAAATTTATTTGTTTGGTTTCAGCCGGGGGGCTTATACCGTACGTAGCCTGGCGGGATTGATCTGTCAGTTTGGTATTGATAAAGCGTTGGTCAGAAGGGAGCTTATTCAGCCGGATGCTGATAAGCCAGCGATCACAACAGAAGCCAATCGACCAGAGGAAACGTCGGAGTCAAAAGCGTATCAGTCCGCTGTGCGTTTGAATGCCCTTCGGACGGCGTACAAGCGAATGAAAGCCGAGCATAGTAATCAGATAGTTGAGGAATACAAACGGGCACATGACTGTTACGAACCTCATATCGAGATGATTGGCGTTTGGGATACAGTAGGCTCGCTGGGTATTCCGCTGCTTATTCCGAAATGGTTGATCGGAAATGCCCTGACCGAACGGTTGTCTAACTGGCTACTGGGTAATTATCGGTTTCTGAATGTTGATCTAAATCCGAAGGTAAAGGCTGCCTATCATGCGCTATCCATCGATGAAAACCGTCGGGCTTTTCTGCCGACACTCTGGAGCGAAGCGAGTCTGCAACCCCATCAACGGGTAAAACAGGTTTGGTTCACCGGAATTCATAGTAATGTTGGCGGGGGATATGCCGATGCCGGTTTGTCCGATAACGCCCTGCTCTGGATGGTGGAACAGGCAAAACAGCACGGACTGGAATTCTCGGATACGTATTTGAACCGGAGCACGCAGGCCGATACGTTTTATGGAGAGATTCGGGATGAGCGCACCCGCTGGATTAAGCGTCTGCTTTTCCAGAGAGGAATCCGTAATGTTGAAGAGATATGTAGAAAAGCAGGAACACAGCCCGTTATTGCCCAAAGCGCTATTGAACGGCAGACATCTGTGATCTGCAAAAAACCATATACAATTACGCTGCCACAGAAACATCACATTGAAAAAGGGTTCTGAGTAACGGGTAGATGATGCGGGAAGGGTTCTTAAGAAAAGAAAACACGACGCGAATCGGATGAATCTACCCATAACGAAACGGATAAACCTGTGTCAGGTCTTGCTCTTACTGATTGGCAGCCTGAACGTAATGACAACAGTCCAGGCCCAGATTGGTGTTGGCGCTAAACCACTAAAGGGTGCCGAGGTGTTGTTCGACGGCTCGCGCAAAATGCTCGACGAGAAATGGACGTACTGGCAAGGTCCACGACTGGCTGCTACGTTACCGATCAAGTGGCAAATTGAAAAAGATCCGGCCGGCCCTGGTACAGTCATGAACACGAATGATCCGGCGGCTGCGGGAGGGAAATACGGTGCCGCTGACATCGTAACCAAAAAGGAATTCCGCGATTTTCGGCTGCATGTAGAATTCTACGTTAGCAAACCCGGTGGCAACAGTGGGGTGTACTTACAAAATCGCTACGAAATTCAGATTTTCGACGGCGACACTACGTCGCATGGGCTGGGTGCTGTCATCAACGAATCGCCCTCGCCGTACAAATTATATACGGGTCCCGGCAAATGGAATGCGTATGATATTGTGTTTCGGGCGGCCCGTTTTCAGGATGGCAAACGCACCGAACCGGCAATGGTAACTATTTATCTGAACGGAAAAAAAGCACATACGAATCAGAAGATCAATCAGGTGTGGGGCGGCCCTAATTCTGGAATTGATGGTGGTAACGACGGTGGCAAAGGCATTACCGACACGCCCGGTGGGATAAAGCTTCAGGCGGAAGGCCACGACGTACTGTACCGCAACATCTGGATTCAGCCGCTGGATCTGAAGCAGTCCAATACGGATTTTTAGCGATTCAATGATCCGAACCCGGAGTTACAAAGGCTCATAAAGATTAAAGGCTGATAAAACCGGGTTTTATCAGCCTTCAATCTTTATGAATAGTTTGGTAAGAGGAAGAGAATAGGTGTATTACTGAAATAAATGGGCTTGTTGTTCATACACTTTCGCCTTGTATTGGCTAAATAATTGCTGAAAGTTTAGCATCTCGGGAGATACAGGTTGTGTCCGTCGGGTGGATTGCTTGTGGGAAATCAGAGATAATCTGGAAGTATATCGTTTATTCAATTCTCTGTCTTTCATTAAATTATATATCGACGTTTACAATTACGTAAAATTATAAACATTCGGGCGACTCTACACGTATCGGGCATGAACTGCCGATTTTTTACTACCAATACGTAGTTATAGTATAGTAATCAGTCTTTTTAATCAAAATTCATTGGTGTTAAACTTATTGGGATTAGGGCTTTCCCAAAAGCACGTTTACAGTCGTGCCTTTATGGAGCTGGCTTTTTACATGCAGCTCACCGTTCTGTTTCTGGATTAACTCCCGACTTATCTGTATTCCAAGGCCCGTTCCTAATTCTTGCTGCGTCCCCTCTCGTACATCCGGTTTTGTAAATAGTCGGTCGAGCATTTCGGCCGTCATACCAATACCCGTATCCCGAATCTGAAGCTCTATTTTATTCGAATGCTCGACAGTGAATAATCGAATATAACCGCCAACGGGCGTAAACTTGAGGGCGTTGTCGACCAGATTGCGCAATACAATGGCCAACTGCTGAGCATCAGCTACGACTGGCGTGTGCTCGTTAACCTGATTGATCACGGTAATTTGTTTTTGCTGGATACGGTCAGCGAAATAGCCGATCGTCTGGTTAATTTGCTCCGTTAGATCAATAACCTTCAATGCCGTCTTAAAGCCACTGAACTGAACGTACGCCCAATCCAGTAAGGTCATGAGCAAGCTCAGAATATTATCGGTTTTGTGCTCGAGCGTAGCTAGCGAAGCCGACGTCGGTTTTTTGTCAGAAAGTACATCCTGCTGCATGTGCTGGATGTCTTGTTTTAAGTGAACCAGCGGACTACGGAGGTCATGACTAATGATCGAGAATAGCTGATCTTTAGTCTTGTTGAGTTCAATTAATTGCTCGGTCTGAAGGAAAATAGCCTGTTTCTGCTGACTCAGCAGCTCCTGCGCTTTTTTCTGTCTGTTGAAATTAATGTAAATAATAACCGCAAGCAGTAAAAGCAGAGTAGAAATGATGGAATAGAATGTCCGCTGATTCTGAGCCAGCGTCAACTGAAGTTGAATCGTTTGTTTAGCCTGTTGCTGTAAGGTCAGATCTCGTTTCAAATTGGTTATCTGGTGTTGTTTTCGTTCCAGATCAAAGCTGGACTGAATCTGGGCAATCGCCTTTTGTTTTTCGAGACCTGTAAGGCTATCCTGCAGACGTTGAGCCTGCTGCATCAACGCCAGCGCATTCTGGAATCTTCCTGACTTTTCCTGTAACGTAACCTTGAAAAGCAAGGCTTTGTGTAGATAATGAGCCGACTGAATAGCGCGAAAAAGGGCTATCGACTGATCTACGTAAGTGAGCGATCGGGCCAGGTCACGTAGCGCCAGGTAGCTTTGTGCCAACTGTAGATAAATAAGGCCGATAAACTCTTTGGCGCCGATCTGTTGCTGAATGGCCAGAGCTTGATTATAATACCCGATGGCATCTTTATAACGGCGTTGTAACCGGCTGATTTCTCCCAGATTCCGTAGCGATTCGGCCGTACTGTGATTGAACTGAAACGCCCGGCTAATTGCCAGCGATTGTTGGGTATAGCGTTTCGCTTTGGCGAATTCCTGATGATTTATATAGTATTCGCCCAGATTGCCTAAGGTTCCGATTAAGGCTTTCTGTTTTTTACGTTTCATCGCAAAATCATTCGCTTTCAGATAATACGGTAAGGCCAGCGAATCGCTGTTCTGATGCTCATAAACAAGGGCTAGTTCCGTATACAGGGTTAGGAGCGGAGACGCCTGTAAGTCGGGGCGTTTTTCAATTATCCGTTCGAGTGTTAGGCCAGAACGGAGTGCCTGCTTGTAATCGCCCTGTATACGGTATAGCTGCATCAGCCGTGTCTGGAGCTCGAGCTGGATGGTATCTAATGGATAAGAATGGCTTAACTGCTCAGCTTTCCGAAGAATCGCCAGCCCTTTTTTATGCTCTCCAGTCACTACGTAGCTGGTGGCCAATACGTTGTAGGCTTTGATTAAAACCCGTTTGTCGGGAAGTTTCTGACTTAGCATAATGGCCTGATTGAGATAATGCCAGCTCGAATCCAGATTGAGCTGAATATAATTTCGTCCTAGTTCAATCAAGGTAAGGGCTCGGGCTGAATCCGATTGTTGGCGTTGTAAACTACGCTTAAGATCGGGCGTAGTCTGTCCGTAGACGGAAATGGTAAGCAGCAGAAACAGACCTGCCAAACGTGCTGGTACGTTTGAACAAACATGAGAAGTAGCCACAGGAACGTAGTGATGGATTGAAAAATGACGGATAAGAGGATTCGCCGGACAACACAATACGTATCACGCTGCTGATGTCCGGAATAAGCAGACAGGCTGCTCATTCATTGTTTTCGAACAGCGATAGTAGCCCCTCCAGCCGAGTGCGGTACGATTGACCGATAGGAATTTTGACCTGACCTAGCCAAATATTATGCCGATCGTAGCTGGTTATTTTTCCGATATGAATCAGATAGGATTTATGAACGCGGATGAAGAGTCGAGTGGGTAGTAGTTCGGTTAACGTAGCCAGTCGCTCATTAACCAGATACATCTGACCATCGGCGTAAATCTTTGAGTAGATGCCATAAGCTTCTACGTAATCAATCGATTGAAATGTAAACCGCTGAATCTTACGGCCCATCTTCAGAAAAACGGCATCCACTTCAATGATATTATTAGCGTTGGTCTGCCATTGCAGGGCTCGCGTCAGCGCTATGTGCAACCGTTCCAATGTAAAAGGTTTGAGCAGATAGTCAGACGCTTTGCCAATTTCATAGCTTTCCAGCGCGTAATCCGGATAAGCGCTGGTAATAATGACCGGCGGCAGCTTCAGGCCTGTTTTCAACAACGTCAGGCCGAGCTGACCGTTCAGGTTAATATCGAGAAAGAGCAGATCAATAGCCTGAGTAGCCAATATACCCATGGCCGATTCAATTGTAGGGGCAATACCAGCCAGTGTAAAGAAAGGAAACTTATCGAGTAGACTTTTTAGATAAAGGGCATCCGATTCGGTGTCGTCAATAATAAGGTACTGTTTAACCGTCATGAGTAGAAAGGGAGAGGATATATAACTAGTCTTACGATCAGTCTGAGCTGATATATGGATAGATCAGTATGTCAAAGGTAAGTAATAGTTTTAGGTAAAAAGACCTACGATTCTATTCGCTGATGGCTATTTGGTTCATTTCTCTGCCGTTCGATAAGTCGCCTTTTCCGGATAATAAACCGGTGTTCGAAAGATGAGCAGAAACCATTACGTTTAATAGCCGTTCGTTCCCGATTTATAACGTAACAATAGCTTCCAGATGGAACCAAAAGAGAGACTCGGCCTCCTCTTCGCCGGATTGTTTGCCCTTGTTGGCACTGTTTTTATAATTGTTGCCTACATGAACTGGCAGTCGACCCAGCGGATTATTAAAACGGGTATCGAAACGAAAGGCGTTGTGGTTGATCTACGTTACGGGCGCGACAAAAAAGGTCGCACAACAACTGCACAGGCGCCTGTTGTGGAGTTTACTACGTCAGCAGGAAAATCCATTACGTACTACTCACAGACCTACACCACACCGGCAGGATTTGCCGTCGGCGAAACCGTAACGCTCTGGTACTTACCCGATGATCCCCAGGAGTCCATTACCTTGGAAGGAACAGAAATCTGGATTTTACCCGCCGTATTTGGTGGTATGGGCATAGTATTCTCACTCATTGGTTACCCACTCCTGATCGGTTCGTTGCGGAGAGTGGGGAAAGCCGACCGTCAGCCGGAAGGTGTATAAACGTAGTGAAAGCTTTTACTACGTCTACCCAGCTAAAATCGTTTATTTTTTAAGAACAAGTTTATTCGGATTGATTGAGCCAATTTGATACGTCTCAACTTGCTCGTCCTGCGTGTGGAACGAGATTTCGTTATTGGTTAGATCCCAATGCCCCTGATCTTCCTGTAAACTGTCCGACGAGGTTCCCTGGCCTTTTACCAGGCTTCCATCGGCATGAAGCGTAAAGAAATCGCGCGGGCGACGTGTCAGCGGAAACGCATAATCGGCCGGGCGGAAGACAGCTTCTTCGGGACTGTCTTCCTCCGCCGAATGAATCCATTCCCGGCATAAATGATTGGTATTGAATTTTTTAGCCATAACTACTGATCAGCTAATAAGCGAATTGCGGACGTCCTCCAACGTAGCGTGCATCCGGGCAATTTGTTCGATAGTAAACATATACATCGAATCGTCGTCGACGTAGTCCATGTAGTTCATAAACATATCGCCGTTGGGTCCATTTGTGCAGGAGATGTGCGGAAACGTAGGTTTACCGTAGTTGGGCCCAACGGCGTTGGGGGTGTCTTTCACAAAGTCAGTACCGGAGCAATCCTCCGTATCGCCCCAGATATGGCGCAGATTGAGGTAATGACCAATTTCGTGGGTAGTGGTACGTCCCAGGTTAAACGGGGCAACTGCCGTACCTGAGGTTCCAAAGGCCCGGTACGTAATAACGACCCCATCGGTTTCAGCGGGGCCACCGGGAAACTGCGCGTAGCCCAGCAAACCACCTCCCAAATTGCACACCCAGATATTCAGATACCGATCCGTAGGCCAGGGGGCTTTCCCGACAGCGCTGGTTTTCACCGTATCATTGGTGCCGAACGACGTCCGCTGGGTTTTGGTCCGGGTGATACCGGTTGTCTTTTTACCATCGGGGCCTACCGTGGCCAACTGGAACTGAATATTTGGATTGCCAACCAGACCTTTCCAAACGACAGGGACTTTGGAACGATCGGGGTTTTTAGCGCCAAAATCCCGGTTTAACACGTTGATCTGGCTTTTGATCTGTGCTGTTGAAATATTCTGTACGGTCGTATTGTACACTACGTGCACGACAACCTTGATTATCATCGGTCCGCCCGTGAACTCAAAAGCCGCCAGACCACGCGCCATTCGGCGCGTGGTCGCCGTTTCCAGTTGCGCCTGAATCGACCGAAAATTTACATCAGTTTCGAGCAGGCGAAAGTGGGCGGCCATAGCGCCACACTCCCGACGGAGCAGCGGAGGCTGGTTGGCGTCGGGAGCCTCAGCATCGGGGGGCGTTTGTTTCTTTGCCATGATCTTTCGGGAGGAGTTTACTAAAACAAGGTATGAATTTTCGCGGGTTCAGTCAACTACGTAAGGGGCCTACAGAATTTTCGTCTTATGCATCAACGTAGCAACGCCACGTGTTGTGACTTTACCCGTCTGTACATCCCGGATTTCGCCCAGAATCTGCGCTGTGTGCCTAGCCGAATCGATCGACTGAACCGTGAACGTAGCTTCATAATCGGTATCGACAAACATAGGCCGCAGGAACTCCAGCGTTTGGCCCAGGTAGACCGAACCGTATCCCGGAAACTCTGTGCCCAGCACTTTCGTGAAGACGCTGGCGCCCAGCATGCCGTGGATAATGGGGCGTTTAAATGGGGTTTGTGCGGCAAATTCGGCGTCGAGATGGAGCGGGTTATTATCGCCTGTAACCCGGGCAAAATCAACTACATCGGCCTGAGAAAACCGGAATGCGTACCGATGAATGGCATTGAGTCCAAATTCCATAGAAGAGAGTGACAATGAAAATGTACAATGAGTAAAGAAGGCAAAGTTCGTTACATAAGTCGATTGTGCATTCTCAATTACTCACAATCAATTATTCATTGTACATTCTGCATTGCCCCGTACCTTCGTAGCTACTTATGCTGAACAAACTTTTTGCTATTGATTCAGGACCGGCTAAGCGTGTGTTTGGACTGGATGTGATGCGAGCAATCGCCATCCTGATCGTCGTAGATGCTCATGCTACAATCGCTCTGAAAGAATATTATGATGGCGCCTTCTGGCATCATTTGTTACCCGATGGGGTTGAATTATTTTTTGTTCTGAGTGGGTTTCTGATTGGGGGTATTCTGATTCGATCTTACGAAAAAAAAGGCACCTTCAATGGTGATCTTCTTTTGAATTTCTGGACCCGCCGGTGGTTTCGCACACTGCCAAATTACTACCTCGTCCTGACGGGACTGATTGTAACGGCTTTGCTACGTGCCTGGCGCAGTGGATTGCAGCATACGTTGCCCGATGGGAGTATACTGGCGAAGTACTTCGTTTTTGTTCAGAATTTCGCTCAGCCCATACCTAATTTCTTTCCTGAAACCTGGAGTCTGGCTATTGAAGAATGGTCGTACATTACGTTGCCTTTACTGCTCTGGACGCTGCACAGTCTGCTGTCGGCCCGGTTGCCGCGACAACGTATCGTCCTTCTGACAATTCTGTCCATTATTATCGGAACAAATTTGTACCGGGTTTTTCTCTCGCTTCAAATTCCTGTTTCGGATGGAGAGGTTGAATTTCGGGGAATGGTTGCTACACGACTGGACGCTATCTCGTACGGGGTACTGGGCGCTTACTGCCGCCACTATTTTCCGACGTACTGGACAAACAGGCGTTTACAGCAGCGGCTTTTCATTCTGGGGCTCGTATTAACCATGCTCACCGCGTTATCGGCGTCAATTCTTGCCTTGCAGTTTTACTTCGAATGGGGTGTTCTTTCGGCATATACTGTTTATAAACGTACGTTTTACTTCCTTGTAACGGGCGTTAACATGGCGTTGCTATTGCCGTTTATGGAAGGCTGGCGGACGGCGACCGGCGCCTGGGCACGATTCGGTATTGCACGGGCTATTACGCACATCAGCCTGATTTCGTACTCTATGTACTTGCTCAATCTGACGCCCATTATGTCGAACATCATTGAGCGAATACCCACCACTTCCTTGACGACAGGATGGCTTAAAGTCGGTTTATTCTGGGCCTTAGTGCTCGTCCTGTCGACGCTTCTTTTTAAATTCTTCGAGAAACCCGTTACTGAACTCCGCGAGCGGTTATCGGCGAAAGAACCGACGCAGCTAAGTGAGCAAAGGGCGGAGGGTTCGGGACAACGAGTATAAGACATCGCTGTTTTTTGTCCTTTAATATTAGCTCGAATGGTCACTGATAATGACCCAGCGTTTTTTGATTTTGCGCCAGAGCAGCGTGAAATGGCCATTGGCGTCGCCGATTTTCGGACGGGTAAGATGAAACTTGCCGATAACGTACGCTACGTTCGGCGCCGGAAAATCGAGCTGTAGAATATCGAATTTGAGCGTGCCCATCGATGCCCGGTCAGGGTAGCGTTTTTTGTAATTCTCCAGTGTAGCCTGATAGCCATACGTAATACCGGCTTTCCCGATGAACGTGAGCGAATCCGAGGGCCAGTAGCCGTTCATAAATTTATCGACCCGCCCCGCGTTCCAGTCTTCTGTTTGGCGTTGCAGAATTTGCAGAATGGCCCGCCGGTCCTGGGCCTGCTGACTGAACGTGGAGTCTGCGGCCATCAGGGCCAGCAGCAACGTAAGAAAAAGTTTCATGAATATCTGTTTTGAAAAGCTACGTAACGTTACGTAGAAGCCGAATAAATTGGTAACTGATACGTATTTTACCGTTATTGGCTGCCTATTGTTTTGATGCTAAAGCCATGAGATTACAAAATAAAGTTGCCATCATAACCGGTGCCGCCAGGGGCATTGGCCGTAGTGCTGCCGAAGTGTTCTGCCGCGAAGGGGCTACGGTGATCATCTGGGACGTACTGGATGAAGGCGAAACCACGGCCCAAACGTTACGGGAGCAAGGGTTTCGGTGCGAATTCAGTCCTGTCAGCACAACCGATGTTTCCACGGTCGAAGCAGCCGCCCGCGATGTGTACGACCGCTACGGCCGAATCGATATTCTGATCAACAATGCCGGAATTACCCGCGATAAATCCTTGCTGAAAATGTCGTTCGACGAATGGCAGCAGGTGATCGACGTGAATCTGACAGGCGTATTTAACTGCACAAAAATGGTGGCGCCTTACATGGTTGAACAGCGCTATGGACGTATCATCTGTACATCGTCTATCAATGGCGTACATGGTGCGTTTGGGCAAACCAACTACGCTGCTGCCAAAGCCGGAATTATTGGTATGGTACGTTCGTGGGCGAAAGAGTTGGGTCCGAAGGGCGTAACGGCCAATGCCGTAGCACCAGGATTTATCCAGACAGCCATGACGGATGCCATGCCCGAAGAAGTTCGTAACCAGGCCGTGGCTACCATTCCGGTACGACGTATCGGCAAACCCGAAGACATCGCGTATGCGTACCTGTTCTTAGCCTCCGACGAAGCTTCGTTTGTGAATGGACACGTACTGGCCGTGAATGGCGGCCAGGCGATTTAAGTGCCTTCCTGGTGGTGTCGGGTTCTCAAACCCGACACAGTTGCCGCTGTAAATCTGTCGGGTTCCAGACCCGACACCCTGAGAACCGGCTATCTTTACTGACGTAATTGTTGTTGGCTATTCATGAAAAAGATTCGGAAATTTTACGAGGACTATAAACCGTATATCTTCTCCGACGGTTGGTACTACGTCTTTATCGTTATTTTTATCCTTCTACTGTTTATTTTCTTTTCATAAGTGGCTACCCGTTCGGCCGTACTGGCCATTGTCAATCCGCTCTCCGGCACTACGTCTATCCAGCAAAAAAAACTGCTTCAGGACGCCTTCGTGCGTCGGGCCGATGCGCTTGGTTTTGCGCCTGAGGTTATTCAAACCACGCATCCGGGGCATGCCACCGAACTGGCGACCGATGCCGTTGCGCGGGGATTCAATCGTGTATTGGCAATCGGTGGCGATGGCACGATCAATGAAACGGCGCAGGCGCTTCGGCGGTCGGCAACGTCGCTGGGCATTGTTCCGATCGGTTCGGGAAATGGACTGGCGCGGCATCTGGGTATTCCCCTGAATCCGATGCAGGCCATTGAACGAGCCTTGAGCGGGCGTCCGGTGGTGATTGATAGCGCTGAAATAAATGAACACCCGTTTTTCTGCACAGCCGGTATGGGCTTTGAAGCCTACGTAGCACACGAATTTGCGAAACAGCCGGTTCGGGGCTTACCGACTTATGTACGTACTGCTTTTCGGGCGTTCTGGACCTATAAACCTCAGCGATTTCTGCTTGACGGACAGAAGAAAGAGCTGTTCTCGCTGACGTTTGCCAACGCGGGTCAGTTCGGAAATAATGCCTGGATGGCGCCTACCGCCAACATTGCCGACGGCCGACTGGAACAGTGCGAACTACGACCGTTTCCGGCGCAGGCAGCAGGAATGCTGGCATGGCGACTGTTCAACAAAACCCTAAATCAGTCTGCTTACTGGCGAGGCCATTCGATCACTAAAGCGTCGGTGCAGGCGAATGGACCTTTGCTGATTCACGTGGATGGTGAGCCCGTTACGTTATCGACCGACCAGGTTGAGGTACGGATATTGCCGGGAAGTTTACTCGTATTGCTTTAGAAGGTGAAGCAAAATCGGGTATTTTCATAAACAAGCCCGATATTTGCCCCTCCAAAACTAGACTGACCGTCAGACACTACGTTGTCTGGGGTCTTTGATCCGATGTCTCAAAAAGTTGTTCTTGCCTTTAGCGGGGGTCTGGATACCTCCTTCTGCGTTAAATATTTATCTGAAGACCGAGGCATGGATGTGTACTCGGTGCTGGTCGATACGGGTGGCTTCTCCGATGCCGAGCTCAAAGCCATTGAAGAACGGGCCTATTCGCTGGGCGTCAAGTCGCACAAAACAATTTCCAAAACGGACGATTATTACCAGCAATGCCTGAAATTTCTGGTGTTTGGTAACGTATTAAAAAACAATACGTATCCGCTGAGCGTAAGCGCCGAACGCATTTTTCAGGCCATTGCAGCCGCCGAGTACGCCCGGGAAATTGGGGCAGCCGCTATTGCGCACGGCAGCACCGGTGCCGGTAACGACCAGGTTCGGTTCGATATGGCTTTTCGGATCATTGCGCCTGAAGCCGAAATCATTACGCCAATTCGGGATCTGCGCCTATCGCGCGAAGCCGAAATCGAATACCTCAAAGCCAAGGGGGTTGATCAGGAATGGCATAAAGCGGCTTATTCCATCAACAAAGGATTGTGGGGTACATCAGTAGGGGGTAAAGAAACGCTGACTTCCGATCAGTATCTGCCCGAATCGGCCTGGCCGACGCAAATCACAAAATCGGAGCCGGAAACCATTACGTTAACCTTCCAACACGGCGAAATCAAGGGTATCGGAGACGAAAAATTTGCGAATCCGGTAGAGGCTATTCGGAAACTTACCGAACTGGCTGGTCCGTTCGGAATCGGTCGTGACATTCACGTTGGCGATACGATTATCGGCATTAAAGGCCGCGTCGGCTTCGAGGCTCCGGCTCCGCTGATTCTGATTAAAGCGCATCATACGCTCGAAAAACACGTACTGGGCAAATGGCAGTTGTACTGGAAAGAGCAACTGGCCAACTGGTATGGCACCATGCTGCACGAAGGGCAATTTATGGACCCCGTCATGCGCAACATCGAGACGTTTTTGGCTGATACACAGGCGCATGTATCAGGGAAAGTACACGTACTGCTGGCACCGTATCGCTTTCAGGTATTAGGCATTGAGTCGGATCACGATCTGATGTCGTCGAAATTCGGTTCGTATGGTGAAATGAACAATGCCTGGACCGGCGACGACGTGCGGGGCTTCTCGAAAGTAGCTTCCAACCAGGTAATGATTTACGAGAAAATCAATAACCAGTGATCGGCAAATATCGGAAATACTGCGCTCCCCGGCGTATTAGCTATCCATTGCAATTTGTAGACGTAGCAGCCGATGCGTATGCCAATCGCTTCTATAAACGCCGGACGAGGCCGCAAACGGACACGAGCCAGCCTCGCTTTTTACTGATGACGTCAGGGCATTTAGGCGATGCCCTGACGCTGTCGTATTTGTTCCCGCTGATTCGCCGACAATACCCGACCTGCCAGATCGACGTAGTGGCCGGGAGTTGGTGCGATCCGATTTTAGTGCGAAATCCGTACATTCGTCGGCTGATACATTTTAATCATGCCGGTACAAATCGTAGCAAAAAAAGTCGGTTAGCTAAATGGCGCGAGCATTTCCAGATGATGCAAACGGCCATCGATCAGCTGAAAACGGAAACCTATACAGCTTCTGTCGACGTTCGCTTTTCCGATTCGCCGATGCTTTTTTTATTGCCGTTTATTCAGGTCGATAAAACGGTTGGCTTCGGTACTCGGGGGCTGGGCGGTTTGCTGGATAACGAATTATTTTTGCCCGACGAGGAGTTTCATCACCTTGACCTTCTGCTCAACGAACTACGAGCGATTGGGGTCAAAGCCTCCCTGCGAGACGTACAGCCGTATTTTCCAGTTGCGGATACCGCCCGGCAAACATTGCGGCAGAAGCTGCCCATTATTGACGACAAAGCGGCTCCTTTGATCCTGATCTGTCCCGAAAGTGGCGAACCCAAACGGTTTTTGCCCAATACGTTCTGGCGAAAGATGGCTACGGAATTATTGACCAAAACCAATTGTCGCCTGGTAGGCTGCGGGCAGCTGCCACAAACAACGCAGTTGCTGGCGGATATCGTCAGCGATAATCCGGTAGCCGCCGACCGGGTGTTCAGCACCGTAGGCAAACTGACGCTGGATGAACTGGCGGCCCTGTCAGAGCAGGCGTCCGTGGCCGTTACGGTGGAGTCGATGCCTGCGCATTTGTGTTCTATTTTCTGCCCGACACTCTCGTTCTATTCGAATGGAATGGGATTTCAGTTTTTTCCGTTGAGTAGCTATCCGGTTATGATTTTTCATAATCATTCATACAGTAAAGATATGACGCTCGACCGGGCCGATTTTGTCAGTCGATACGTAACTGAATTTGGTGAAGTTGTGCAAAATCAGTCGATTCAGTGGATACAGTCCATTTTAGCGAAAAAAGAGAAGTTATGAGTCAAAAAATAAACGTAGGAATTATTGGCGGGGCTGGCTATACGGGTGGCGAACTGCTGCGTATTCTGCTGAACCATCCCTTTGTGAACGTAGCGTTTACCCATAGTAAAAGTCAGGCCGGAAAACCTGTTTGGCTGACGCACACCGATTTGCTGGGCGATACGGATCTGACCTTTTCGGGAGATGAAATCACTACGTTGCTGGCGCATGAGGATCTGGATGCGGTCTTTCTTTGCTCAGGGCACGGTGCATCCGTTACGTTCATGAGCGAACACGAGGTGTCGGACGATATTACGGTAATTGACCTGAGCGCCGATTTTCGTGACGAGCACGATGATTTCGTCTATGGCCTGCCCGAACTTCAGCGCGACCGGATTCAGGAGACTACCCGCGTTGCCAATCCGGGCTGTTTTGCCACGAGTATTCAACTGGCGCTGCTGCCGCTGGCCAAAGCCGGAAAACTTACCAACGACGTGCAGGTCAGCGCCATTACGGGCAGCACAGGTGCCGGACAGGCGTTAGTGCCGACAACCGGCTTTACCTGGCGAAACAACAACGTATCAATTTACAAAGCGTTCACCCACCAGCATCTGGCCGAAATTCGCCAGAGTATTAATCAGCTTACCCGCATGCACGACGGCACTGATTTTAAGGCGGCTATCAACTTTGTACCGTACCGGGGCGATTTCACGCGCGGCATCATGGCGAATGTATACACGCCTTATTCAGAAACGCTTGAAGAAGCTAAACAACTTTACCGGACGTATTATGAGGGCCATCCGTTTACGCACGTGAGCGATGCTCCCATCGACGTAAAGCAGGTCGTTAATACAAACAAGTGTCTGCTGCATCTGGAAGTGCACGACAGTCAGCTGCTCATCACCAGCGTTATTGATAACCTGACCAAAGGCGCGTCGGGGCAGGCGGTACAGAACCTGAATCTTGTGTTCGGCTTACCGGAAGATACAGGCTTACGTCTGAAATCCGTTGCGTTCTAGAACGTAGCGAGGACTGGAATCAACTTCCCGAAATTCAGAATTTCGGGATTTTTGTTTTAAAACAATTCAAAAGTCGCCATCATGATTTTGCTCGAAACCGACCGATTGCTTATTGACGAATTTTCTGTTGACGATGCGGCTTTTATGCTCGAACTGCTGAATACGTATACCTGGCTACAATTTATCGGAGACCGGGGCGTCAGAACACTTGAAGGAGCTAAACAGTATATCCTGAATGGCCCTCTGAAAAGTTACCAGCAATTTGGGTTTGGGCCGTACCTGGTAAGACTGAAAGTGAATAATGCGCCAATCGGGCTCTGCGGATTGTTCCGCCGGGAAACATTGGAGGATGTTGACATTGGCTTCGCTTTTCTACCCAACTATGCGGGAAACGGATACGGCTACGAGTCGGCAGCGGCAGTGTTGCAGTATGCGATTGACGAGCTGGGGCTGACACGAATCACCGGAATCACGACGGCTAACAACCTGCACTCGATTCGACTTCTCGAAAGACTGGGCCTTCGTTTCGAAAAGAAAATCCTGTTCCGCACCGACGGCGTAGAAAGTCTGGTGTTCGGCCTGACACTGGTATAGGCTGATACGTCTTGACGTATGTTAGCAACTAAAATCGGTGGTGATGCTACCAGGGGCAGGTAACTTTTGCAAGGTAAAAGCGCTTGGACAACAGAGAATTAGCTTTCTTTCAGGAATTTTGACTAACGTATAAACTAACTTATCTGGATACCCAAATTCCCATAATATGAAATCAAAACTAATTTTCGTCGCTGGCTTTGCTGGTTTGTTCTTCGTAGGCTACGCTCTGGTATGGTACGCACTAAATTTGATCAGTGCCTTGAAATTCTACGGCAATTTACCCCAAGCTCTGGGTGATAGTCCGTTTCATATTACCGCACTTACGGACACCTACGAAATGACTACCCGGCTCATCGTAGGTGTTGGTCTGGGTTTGCTCGTCTGGAGTATCAAGAAGAAAGCACAACCACGAGTAGTTGCCTGATTACGCCACTTATACGGCATTTCCCCAGTACTGTGGATAGACGGAGTAGCCATTACGCGGAGAAAAAAGTTTTGTGGTGAATACCCGTAATATCAACTGGTTGCACAAACGAAACCAGGTTGTTTCATCCCTCAAGCAAACCAAGCCGAATTCGATTGGCAATGGCAACCATGCCCTCATAACTGGTGGGTTTGGTGATAAAATCAGTGGCTCCTAATTGATGAGCTCGCTCTTTATCTGCAGCTGCCTGGGAAGTGGTTAGGATAATAACCGGTATGATTTGATAATTGGGAGATTGCTTTAAATGCGCCAGCACTTCAAAACCATTCATCACGGGCATATTTAGATCCAGAAGAATAACAGTGGGTATGATCTGGAGGGAACCCAGCAGTTCGAGAGCCTGCCTGCCCGTAGTCGCTCCGTATACTTGGGTAGAGGAACAATCCGTTTGAAAAGCCTTTTTTATGATGAAATGGTCGTCTTCGTCGTCATCAATAATTAGTACCGTAATGAATTGCATGGGTGTCATGAAACGCAGTTTATCAATAAAATAGCTTTATCGGTAAATATACTCAAAATCCTGAAATAAGGTTTTCGCCACTTTTTACTTTATATACGCTTAACAAGCTCTTCACTGGTAGTTTTTACAAGGATAGTGATAAGAAAGTGTATAGTATACACCTGTAGTAATTACCTACGTAGTAGTTTAATTGATAATGAGAAAACGTCAAATCATGCGTACTCTAAATCCGAGCGAACCTGAGTAAATATATTCTCAATATTGAGTAAAAATACCCACAAACCTTTACTGATTTTACTTAGAAATAAGCGCAGTAAACTATTTATTTATAGTTACTTACTGGTTGTACAGTTGCAATGGCACAGTTTTTAACTAGAACAAGAAAAACCTCTTTGCAAATAAGTTAAGTTTAATCGCTACTAATCACTACTTGCCTATGTTCTTTCAACAACGCCAGCCTTACAAAGGCTTTACTACCGATCAGCCTTATCTAGCGGGCTTGCTGACCGGTCTACTAGCCGGTTTGACAGTCGGTTTTCTGTTTGCTCCCCGGTCCGGTAAAGATCTGCGCAAACAAATTGCCGGCACTGTAAACGACCACACTAAAGACGTTCAACAACAATGGGATAAAACCAAAGAGCAGGCTAAGCAGACAATTGCTACGATCAAAACCAACGTGGGAAAGGCGTCTGACAAAGCCGAGGACGAGTTTGGCCGCTACGTCGAGAAAGCTAAACAGGATGCCCGGAAAGCAGAAAAAGAGGCAGACGAAGCTCTAAAAGAAGCTGGCCATCTGGCCGAGGAGACCAGATCGGCTATCGATAAATTCAAAGACACTGGCAAACTCGGTTAACAAGCCTCTAATGTTGATTTGTGTTTCTGGCTGACTCGATATGCAAAGCCGTCCAGAGAGTAACTCCGTTCTTAGGAGGCTGCATTAGGTAACTGATCTGATTATGATTGCATAACATGAGTAATGAACTGAATACAATCCGGTTTATTACTCATGTCAACAGAAGAATTCTCACAGAACATTTCCGGAAGAAGCGCAGGACAACTAGTCAGAGATTTTTTATCTTTTTCAAATCGTCTTCCCACTGCGTAAACGCCTTCCGATAGGACTTGTTTCGTTCTACGTCCGGCTGGAACGTATCGCCGAACGCTACGCGCTCAGCGGCTTCGTCCAGCGTTTTTACGTCACCAATGGCTTTGAGCGTCAGTAACATGGCCCCCATTGAACCGCTTTCATTGCTTTCGTTCAAACGTACCGGAATACCAGCCATATCCGCCAGCATCTGCACCCATAGCGTCGATTGCGCAAAGCCGCCATTGGCGTGAATTACCCGCGCGGAATCGGTCTGACGTGTTAATAGTTCGTTGATACTAAGCAAATTAAAGAGGACGCCTTCCAGCGAAGCGCGCGCAAAATGCGCCTGGGTATGTTGCCAGTCTACGTGCAGATAAGCTCCGCGAACGGAAGCATCCCACAAAGGAGCCCGTTCGCCCTGAAGGTAAGGGAGAAACACCAGACCATCTGACCCCGGCGGAATTGTGCCGGCTTCTTTCAGCACCGTTTTCGTGGACTGTTGCGTCAGTTTCTCAGTTACCCATTCCAGTACGTTGCCGCCGTTGTTGGTAGGGCCGCCCACTACGTAGTATCCTTCGTCCAGATAGTAGCAGAACAACCGGCCTTCTTCGTCACGTAGTGGTTTCCGAACGGTCTGGCGGATGGCTCCGCTGGTACCGATGGTCAACGTAGCCGTACGGGGTTTGATCGCTCCCGCGCCCAGATTGGCCAGGCAGCCATCCGATGCACCAATCACCAAAGAAACATCCTTATCCAGCCCTATTTTTTTTGTTTCGGGGGTGGGCTGATAAGCGCGTTGATACGTAGTTGGAACAGGCACCGACAATTGATCGGACCGTACGCCAGCGTATTCCATGGCTTTCTCGCTCCATTCGCGTTTACTTTCGTTGAACAGGCCCGTTGCGGTGGCAATGGAAAAATCAACTTCAAATTCGCCAGTGAGCTTATGCCACAAAAACTCTTTGATGGAGCCAAAATGGGCTGTCCGACGTAACAGGCGAGGGTCGTTTTCGCGCATCCACGCCAGCTTACACAGCGGAATCATTGGATGAAGGGGCGTACCGGTTTCTTTGTAAATGGCTTTTCCTAAATCGGCCTGTGTGGTTCGAAGCGCCGTAGCTTCGGCTTCGGCCCGGTTGTCAGACCAGAGAATAGCATTGCCCATTGGCGAGCCCGTAACATCCATTGGCAACAGACTGTGCATAGCTGTACAGAAAGCCACATGCGTAATGGTGTATTTCTTTTTCTTCGCTTCACGACAGACTTCACTCATGACCTGTTCAAAGGCCGTCCATATTTCGGATGGGTCCTGTTCGGCGTAGCCAGGTTCAGGGTTCAGGGTCGTAACGGGAGCCGATGCATGAGCTACAATCTTGCTCAGATCCAGCGGCATTGCCAGCGCTTTCACGTTGGTCGTACCGACATCAACGCCAACGATACAATTCATAGTGGTAGGATTGAAAAGTTATGCCACAGTGCTACATGGAAATTCTTTGTGTTGCGCTGGGCATCTTTGTGTCATAGCCCTAGCTTGTAAAACAACGTAGCATTGGCGCCGAACACTTTTTCGCGGACGTCATCGCCCCACGGCGCTACGTATTCTTCAATCAATGTTTTGACCTGGGTATAATTTGCCGCAACCAGACACACAGGCCAGTCCGAACCAAACATCAATCGATCAGGGCCAAACTGTTCAAACACTACGTCCAGATATGGAAAAAAATCGCGTTTGCTCCAGTTTTGCCAGTCGGCTTCCGTAACCATACCCGATAGTTTGCACGAAACGTTCGGGTGTTTGGCCAGCTGAGTCATAAAGTTCGACCAGCGCGTAATTTCCTGCTTTTTGATGTAGGGCTTGGCCAGATGGTCGATCACAAAGTTGACTTCGGGAACGGCGCGTACCAGATGAAGCGCGGCTTTAAGCTGACTGGGATAGATCAGGATATCGTACGTTGAGCCAAACGCAGCCAGCTGACGAATCCCTTCAACAACGGCCGGACGCGCCAGAAAATCGTCAGGCTCAGCCTGTGCTACGTGCCGGTAGCCTTTAATTTCGGGATAGAAGGATAAGGCTTCCAGCCGCTGTGCCAACTGATCCGATTGTAAATCAACCCAGCCAACAACTCCTTTTACGATGTCGTAATTCTGAGCCATGTTGACCAGAAACATCGTTTCGTCTTCCGACTGAGAGGCCTGTACAGCTACGCAGCCATCGATGCCATTGGCAGCCAGAACCGGTTCCAGGTCGGCGGGTAAAAAATCGCGCTGGATAATGGCCATATCGTCCGTAATCCATGAATCACGTACCGGATCGAAATGCCAGAAATGCTGGTGAGCGTCGATGAACATAAAGAAAGGGGAACGGAAAAAGGAGAAGGCAGAAAGGAGTTTGTTACTACCTTCTGCCTTCTCCTTTTTCCATTCTATTCGTTAAAAGAAATTGCTGTCTGTTTTTGCTGACCAAGGCCTTCGATGCCTAATTCCACTACGTCGCCGGGTTTAAGGAAACGCTGGGGTTTCAGTCCCATGCCAACGCCTGCCGGTGTGCCGGTCGAAATGACGTCGCCGGGGAGCAGGGTCATAAACTGGCTGATGTAACTGACCAGCGTTGGTACGTTGAAAATCATATCGTCGGTATTGGAGTTCTGGAGTTCTTCGCCGTTGAGCTTGAGCCACAGATTCAGCCCATTCGGATTAGGCACCTCGTCTTTTGTGACCAGATACGGGCCGAGTGGCGCATACGTATCGGCGCTTTTTCCTTTCACCCATTGACCACCCCGCTCAAGTTGCCAGGCCCGTTCGCTGTAATCGTTATGAACGGCGTATCCGGCAATGTAATCCGTAGCCTTATCCAGTTCAACGTAGCTGGCCCGCTTGCCAATAATGATGGCGAGTTCGACCTCCCAGTCCGTTTTTTCGGAACGTTTTGGAATCACTACGTTGTCGTTCGGGCCCACGAGCGCTGTGGTGGATTTGAAAAATAAAATCGGTTCGGCAGGAGAAGCAGCTCCGGTTTCGGCCGCGTGTTTGGCGTAGTTAAGACCAACGCACACAATTTTTGACGGACGTTTAACGCAGGAGCCGAAGCGTTGATCTGAGGAAACTTCGGGGCAGGTGTGGGCGTGCGACGTTAGCCAGTGGGCCAGTCGTTCGGGGCCGTTGCTGGCAAAAAACGATTCGTCGTAGTCTTCGCCAAAGTGCGTTACGTCAATGTGCTGGCCGGTAGCTAAAACAACACCGGGATGTTCGTGGTCGGGCTGACCGAAGCGAAAAAGTTTCATGTAAGAAAGGTATACGTTGACTCGAAAAGCAGATTATGACGCAAGTTTAATCATTAATCCCGCTCGAGTAAACGGAATACAGCCATAAACCCCAAAACTCATCAGCGATCCCGGATAAGCCCCTTAATCCCCTGAGGGAGAATTTGCTTGTTGACGAAATAAGTCTTCTTCAGAGGATATAGCGGTTCAATCTTGTTGTTCAGGCGTATACACACAAACAAAATTTATTTATTGAAATACAAATCCGACTACTTATAGTTTATATTGATATTGATTTAGTGCTATGTATTTCTATCACCGACAACTTTTTCGCATATGATAGCCAGAACTTTACTTTTACTTGGATTGCTGATTACCAGTCTGTTCGTAGGAGCACAGACACCTACTCCGCTGTCAGCTAACGGGCGACTTAAGGTGGTTAATCGCCAGCTTACAAATGAAACGGGAAAAGCCATTCAGTTGCGTGGGATGAGTACACACGGACTTCAGTGGTTCGATAACTGCTATACCCAGGCGTCGGTACAGGTGCTTGCCACGAACTGGGGAACGGATATTCTCCGGGCCGCCATGTACGTAGATGAAGGGGGCTACCTTACTAATCAGGCTGGATTGCGAGCGAAAATCAATCAGATTGTTGACTGGACCGCTCAGGCTGGAATATACTGCATCATCGACTGGCACGTACTAAATCCGGGCAATCCGAACGAACGATTGTCGTACGCTATTGATTTTTTTCGGACAATGGCGCAGACCCATGCCGGTAAAAAGAATGTCATTTACGAAATCTGCAACGAACCCAATGGGGTTACCTGGGCTCAGATAAAAAGCTATGCGGATCAGGTGATTCCGGTTATCCGTCAGTACGACCCCGAAGCAATTATTCTGGTTGGCACTCCGCAATGGTGCCAGCGACCGCAGGACGTACTGAGCGATCCACTCTCCGGGGCGAATGCGTACAACATTATGTACACATTTCACTTCTACGCGGCTTCTCACTTTTTTCAGGGCGATGTTAATTCCGTGGTTAATTCGTTGCCGCTTTTCTGCAGCGAGTGGGGAACGTCAACGTTTTCGGGTGATGGCAATCTCGATTTCAACAACGGACAGGCCTGGCTGGATTTGATGGCGGGTAGCAATCCGGCAGGGCAGAAAATAAGCTGGTGTAACTGGACTTTCTCCGATGCAGGTCAATCGTCGGCAGCGCTCAATCCGGGGTCCTGCGGTGCACAGCAATGGAACAATACCAGTGCATCGGGGACGTGGGTAAAGAATCGTATCCTCAATCCAGCCGATGATTTTGGTCCATCGACGCCCTCGGTCGCTATCGTTAGCCCAACGAATAATACAACGATCAGTATTGGTACGAATCTGGCTATCAATGCCAGCGTTTATAATGCCACGGCTACGGCGGTTGAGTTCTACAACGGTGCTACGTTACTGGGAACCGACGCTACATCGCCTTATTCGTGGACAATCGCCACTATTCAGCAGGGAACGTATTCGCTCACGGCAAAGGCACTCGTTAGTAGCGGTAATTTGACATCGCCGGTCGTTCAGGTTACGGCCGCCCCCGCGCCCAATCAGCCACCAAGCGTAAGCCTGACGTCACCCACCAACAACGCGGCTTTTCCAACATCCGCAACTATCACGGTTGCCGCCAACGCGAATGATACTGATGGAAGCATTGCGAGAGTAGAATTCTACAACGGAACGACTAAGCTGGGGGAAGACGCTACGTTACCTTACACATTCATCTGGACAGGCATGGCTGCGGGTACGTATACGCTCACGGCGAAAGCCATTGATAACCAGAATGCTACGTCTACTTCGACAGCCAGTGCAGTGATTGTTTATAATCCGGGATCGCCCGATCCGACGGCGGATATTCTTGGTCCGGACTGCGCTTTTCAGAACGCGGTTCAGGTATTCGAAGTAAATGCGGGCAAATCGCTAAACGCAACTAATTACTCGTGGTGGTTTACGGGTTCATCGAAAAGTATTACGACGCTTCAGCCCGGTAAAGTGAGTATTGATTTCGGTTCAAACTTTACAGGTGGTCAGCTGTGCGTAGGTATTAATTATTCGGCCTCGCCCTGGTATGCTCAGTATTGTAAGAACGTAGCGGTTTGTTCGGGTAATCCGCCAACCAACCCGGCCAATCAGGCACCAATTGTATCGCTGACATCGCCAGTTACGAACGCTACGTTTACGGCTCCCGCAACAGTTGCCTTAACCGCTTCGGCTAGTGATAGTGATGGTAACGTAACGAAAGTTGAGTTTTATAATGGATCAGCGAAAATCGGCGAAAGCACCGGCTCTCCGTACCAGTTCAGTTGGAATAGCGTAAGTGCCGGTACGTATACGCTCACGGCGAAAGCCATTGATGACCAGAATGCTACGTCTACGTCGGCTGCCGTGACAATTACGGTTAAAACAGCCACAACACCGCCGACTAACCCAACCGCTGATATTATTGGCCCTGATTGCGCTGCGAAAAATGCTGTTCATGTTTTTGAGCTAAATGCGGGCAAATTAGCGAATGCGACCAGTTTCTCCTGGTGGTTTACGGGCTCATCGCAAAGCATCACACCCACACAACCGGGTAAGGCTACCTACAATTTTGGACCCTGGTTTACGGGTGGTCAGGTGTGCGTAGGCGTCAACTATTCGGCGGCTCCGTGGTACGCTCAGTATTGCAAAAACATAACCGTATGTGCACCGGCTGCCCGCGTTGGAATCGCCGACATCGCCGACAACCTTGTATTCCCTAACCCAACCACCGACCGATTTTCGTTTGTCGCAGAACGGGATATTCAGTCAATGAACGTAGCAGATGACATGGGTCGGGAACGGATAAAATTAGGCGCAGCCAAGGCCGGGCAAACCATTACGTTTGGTGAGCAGCTTTCAGCTGGAACGTACCTGTTGCAAATACACTATCAGGACCAGCAACGAAGAGTAATTAAACTATTGAAAGTGAATCGTCAGTAAGCCAGGCGGATTTGGCTACATTCAGAAAAATGGGTCATACCCTCAATGTAGGTTATGGCCCATTTTTTTGTCACAGTCCAGTTTTGAAAAACGGCTTGGGAAAATACCTTTGCTGTTCAGGCTGTCTACGTACTAATCATGAGAAAATTAAAACTACAGGTACAGATTTCATTGGATGGATTTATCGCTGGTCCTACTAGCGAAATGGACTGGCTAGTCTGGAATTGGGACGAAGCGCTTATGCAGTATGTCGATTCTATAACCGAGCCTGTTGGAACCATTTTGCTGGGTCGTAAACTGGCTGAAGGGTTTATCGATGCCTGGCGTTCCAGAGCTGAAAATCCTGAAACGGCGGAACCGGGTGCCAACAAAATGAACGATACCCCCAAGATTGTCTTTTCCAATAATCTGGAAAGTCTGGAAGGAAAAAACTGGGCCAATACAACGCTCAACAAAGGCAATCTGGTTGATGAGGTTACGAGCCTGAAAAAGCAGGAAGGGGGCGATTTGATTGCGTACGGAGGAGCCGAATTTGTCTCATCGCTCATCAAAAACAACCTGATCGACGATTATTATCTTTTCGTCAATCCAGTGGCTCTGGGAAAAGGCTTGCCCATTTTCGGTGATGTAGAAACCTACCTTGCTCTTAAACTGGTCGAAGCGAAACCATTTGCCTGCGGAATCACAGTGCTACATTATCAGCCAGCTTAATGCTAACCGTCCCGGCCGACCATTATTTCACCCGGCCGGGACAGTCGCCATTACTAGGCTGCTGCTTCTAACGTAGCGATATCCAGCTTGCTCATCTTCATCATGGCCTGCATAACCCGCGTTACTTTTTCGGGGTCTTTGTCGGCCAACAGCCGGTCCATTACTGCTGGAACGATTTGCCAGGATACACCGAATTTATCTTTCAACCAGCCGCAGGGTCCTTTTTCTCCGCCTTCCGAAAGTTTTTCCCAATACGTATCGACTTCTTCCTGCGTTTCGCAGTTGACATAAAGCGAAATTCCCTCGGCAAACGCAAAACTCGAGCCACCGTTCAAGGCTATAAACTCCTGTCCATCAAGCTGAAACGTAACTGTCATGACGCTTCCCGCCGGTACGGGTGTGCCTTCCCCATAATGCGTGATACGTTCAATCGTCGAGTTTTTGAAAATCGAAGTGTACCATTCTGCCGCTTCTTCAGCCTGATTGTTAAATGTTAGAAACGTTGTGATCTTCTGCATGTTGTTTACTGTTATTAGTTAATAATCAGGTAAATATAGCAGAGCTTGGTTGCGTAAATGGTGGGTAAAAACGACAAAAGAGGGGCGTATTACGACAAGATAGTGATGCCTCGTTAAGGAACAACGTAGCGTTTTTATTCAGCTTCGATCCTCTGATACGTTAAACTAATAACCCCGTTTTTATGTACCTTACTATTAACTAAATTCAGATTTAACGTCGAGATATCCTCCGAAAATAATTTGTCGCCCTGACCAACAATGACCGGATGAATCACGATACGCAATTCGTCGAATAGAGCATTCTCCAAAAATAACTGCCAGGTTTTCAGACCACTTTCAACTGAGATCGTTTTGCCATCGCTCTGTCTGAGTTTTTCTATTTCCTGCGGAAACGATGCCCAGTCGGTAATGGTCAACTGTTCTGAATTCTTCCAGGTCAGCTCAACCGGCGACTGTGAGATGACGATTTTCCGGATGTCGTTTATTTTTTTGGCAAACGAACGTTCTAGGGCTGAGTCGGATGACTGCTCTGCCTGTTGCCAATACTCTGCCAGAAAAGGGTACGTTTTGCTGCCTACCAAAATCGCACCTGACTGGTCGTACGCTTCCAGAGACTCTTCTAAAATCTCATCGCTGAATGACATCCATTTGTCCGGGTCCGATATCACTCCATCGAGCGACATGTTCAGATACAGGCTTATCTTTCTCATTTACAGTTTAATAAGCGTTGATGTTAACTGGTTTCTCTGACAAAAATGGTAAAATAACTGTAGCCAAACGTTGCTGAAACCGCCAATCTAGCGGGGCAATTGCGACAATCTAAGCTGGTTGTGAGAGCAATACGTAGTGAAACGATGGCTTCGGCAAAGTTCTACGTTCCATATTCTTTCAGAACCCTAAACACCGGATACGTAGTATTGCCACTAACCAATCCCGCCGGGCCGTGCGACTGGTAGTACGTAATGGATTCGACACCGGCGTTGGCTAAAGCGTTCAGACTCTGGCGTGTCCATTCAGCACCAAATTCGGTGGTTTGGCGGGAATCAGCGGGCATAGTCAAACGTTCGGTAGCGGTTCCGTCAATCGTCGTAAAGCGGGGACGTAGCGTGACGGGCGAAATATGGATCGGTTTGTTTTTGCTGAATTGTCTGGCCGTCCGGACAGTCTCGGGCTGTCCGGCAATGTTCTCCTGCAAGGTTAGGTCATCGAACGCGTGAACCTGCGGATTTATGGAGTACGTAACAAAATCAACCTGTTCAAAATCAAACGGATTTCGGTTAAGTTCAGCAAAATTGTCGTCGGTGCCGCCCCCGATCAGTACGTCGGGCCAGGTGCTACGTAGCACCGGCACAAGCGCCCGCAAGAGCGTATTGGAGGTTGTTAAAGTCGCTACGTTAAAGAGCAGAATGGAATGTAACGTAGCGGATTGAGGCTGCAAAAACTCCTGTAATTCCGTTAGCTCCCGTACCGGATCGTTCCCAAAAAACACAGCCAGTTCGAGTGGAATGTCCAGTTGTTGGGCGTCCGCAATCGCATTGTTCAATAACGTTTGCCAGTTCGGAAGACTAAAAAATACATCGGCGTGCAGGTGCGACAGCTTCAGTTGACGTAGTAAAACGGCCTCTTCTTCCGTTAACGGTGGACCACCCGCCCATTGCCCAACGCCGATACGTGGACGCGTCGGTTTGCCGGATTCAATATCCTGTTCGTTGGTTTCCTGCCGGGCTCCGACATCGGATAATGCCTGGCTGGCTTTACGAAAAATTACCTGTTGATGAATTTCATCGCCAGCCGTGACGGTCGCCGGTTTGGGCAAGCGTAGCGGAGTTGAATAGGTTTTAAACGATGCGTCGGTCCAGTTGCGCTGATCTTCCGTTTCAAAAATATCGCCCGAAAAATCGAGTTGCCACGTAGCGCCGGACGTCGGTTGCCAGCGTAGCGTCTGAATCTCCAGAAACGGCTGATGGGGACTGATTAACGTTGGAAAATGCGCGTTCGTAATGGTCTGGTCCGGTGAAATAAGTTGAGTCGGTTGCCCCAACACGCCATCGATAGGATGGAGCACGCAAATGCCAATCCGGTTTTTCTGGAACGTATTGTGGGCTTTGCCGTAAAACTCGAACGTAACGGTTCCGGATTCATCGCCCTGAATCGTTACGCTTCCGGCTATCTGAATCCCTAAATCATCCGTCTGCCAATTGTATTGAATCTGAAAGGAATTGTCGTGCTGAATAACCCTTTCATCAGAAATTATGAAGTTGGCGGTGAGCCAGTTATGATCCCGTATCGCGAAATAAACCATACGGACGATCTCCGTATTGCCGACAGACACATACCGAAGAAAACCGTTTTCGTAACGAACCTGCACCGGACCGGCCTGCAAAAAATAAGGGGATTGATTCACAGTAGTATCAATTATTTCAACGTCAGAACAAGAATTTTATCGTCAGTTCCCTGTGCTTTGGCCGTAATTGTTCCGGCCTGATTGATTAACGTAGCAGCCGACGTTTGGTTAGTAACCGGATTGAACCATTGCCCCTGATACGTCAGATTGAGTGGATTGTACAGCTTTACGGTTGACTCAGTCGGTACGTAGGCCATGACGGTTTTATGATCGTCGGAACGGACCACCGATACGTAGTGATTAGGGGCGGCTGTGGTTGCCGGTTGTTCAGCCAACAGGTCCTGCGCCGGTTTTAACTGCCACCAATTGTACCGGGTCATAAACGCATTCATATACCCGATTTGAATGCTGCCGGGCAGCTTGATGCACTCGTCCCAGGTCGGTAAGCCTTCCGATTTTCCGTGGTTCAGTACCGCTTCGCCGGGACGTAGCCAGGGCCAGATACCACCGGCTCCGTACGTAATTCCTGAAACCGGCGTGGAGAATAGGCTCCAGTAGCTGGCGTTGCGTACATCGTTGGCCAGCAAGTTCGGGCTGATACGTTCGTAAACTGGTTCCATGTTAATGAGCACTTTGGGTGGCAACTGGCCCCACTCGCGCGCGACGGGCCCACTCGTTGTCCAGCGAACCGTACTCGGGCTGCTGTTATGCCCCGTCTGATACCCAACAATATCCAGCCAATCTTCCTGGGCGTATTCTTTCCCGATCCACGACTGCCCACCCGGATGGAGCGCGACGACACCCGGGTGCTCACGACCAAAAACGGCGCGACCGATGTTTTTCCAGCGCTGTTCGTACTCCTGAATGTATTTGCCGTCGCCCCCCAAAATCCAGATAACCTGATTGCCGCCGTACCGGGCCACCATGTAGCGCGCCAGTAGAGCCGCTTCGCCATCGGGCAGGTAGTAACCCGGACTCAGTTCGCGACCCTCCGCAACCGGAAGCGCCCAGAGCAAGACGGGAGCTGCGACGAGGCCGTGTTGATTGATTTCGTCTATTTTCTTGTCCAGGTGTTTGAAGTAAGCCGGATTGATTTTGATACGTCCGCTGCCTTCAAACGCGACCTGACCTTCGCTGTTCGCAGCGCAGCCCCGCCATTGCGTAGCCGCAAACTGAATGACGTTGTAATGGTTTTTTACCCGATCCTGCAAATACGTACTCCATTCGGCATCGGTAGATTTGAGCGTACCGTTCCAGGCGGTACAGGCCGTGAAAAAGAACGGGCTTCCGTCGGCATGGCTGAGGTGATACGTCCCTTTCGGATGAATGATGCTGCCCTTCGTGTAAATCGCCAGCGATGATTTGGAGGTTGTGCAACTGAACTGCCCTGTTACGTTATGCAAGCCCCGATTCAACGTATCGGAGCAAACCGAACGATACGTCCAGTTGCCAGTTTCGTCAGGCGCAAACCGAACTTTCCAGCCATTGCCGCCATCCCAGAACCCGCTTACGGTTGTTTTCTTCCCCGACGGTGCGGTGAACTGGATATCGAAGGTTTTGACATCGTAGAGTGGATTTTCATACGATTTCGAGCTTTCGAACGCTTTCTCGTATTTCATCCATCGACCGGTCTGCGCGAAGCTGGTGAGTTGGGAAAAGAAGCTTAAAAGAAAGGCGAGTGAAAGGAGGGAGGGTCGTATCATGTAGAAAAGGTTAATGCTGAGGCTGTTTAAACATTCTGTTTTCGACTCGACATAGTCGTTTTTTTTTTTATTAAGAACCTAGGGCGGCAATAACAAAAAAAGAAAATTATTTTATATAAATTTATTAATTAAAAAAAACTAGCATTTTTTGCGATGGTTTTGTAAAATTTTGG
>NZ_JBMDWV010000434.1:0-17114 GCF_048594605.1 Spirosoma sp. | reverse complement strand
ATTGTTTTTGCCAGCCTGATACCCTACTCCATCACCATCGTGTACACCTTCCCTTTCTGTGTTGGCAGATCGTAGACCAGCGTTTCTTTCAGTGATAAAGGCGTTACGTTGCTCTGAGGCGATTTAATGGCTGCCGGCGTTTCATCCACAGCAAAAAACGGGTTCGCATTCGGTCCTGATGCCGGTTTCAACATAACACCGTTAGTCTTAACGGCATTAGGAACACTCAGACGCAGGTTACCACCCAGGTTCGACTTAACGGCTACTTTCGTGACCTTACCGTCTTTCCATTCCATACCCACGACCTCAAACCCACCGCGTGCCCGTAAGCCGCTGATGCTACCCGTTGGCCACACATCCGGCAGGGCGGGCAGCAACTGAAGGCCACCGTCACTGCTTTGCATGAGCATCTCCGTGATGCCCGACGTGCAGCCGAAGTTGCCATCGATCTGGAACGGGGGGTGCGCATCGAACAGGTTATTATACGTACCACCCCCGCCTTTCACGACACCCAGTGGCGTTAGTTGATTCTGAATCAGTGTATAAGCGTGGTTGCCATCCTGAAGTTTGGCCCACCAGTTTACTTTCCAGCCCATGCTCCAGCCCGTCGATACGTCGCCCCGATGCATTAACGTCGTTTTGGCGGCACTGAATAAATCTGGCGTGCGGTAAGCCGAAATTTGACTGGATGGGAACAACCCGTACAAATGCGACACGTGCCGATGTTTGTCCTCAGGGTCATCCACATCATCGAGCCATTCCTGCAACTGACCGTATTGACCAATGTGCATAGGTGGGAGTTTGCTCCGCTTCTGCTTCAGCATCGCCACGAAATCCGGGTCTTTTCTCAGAAGCTCGGCGGCACGGATGGCCGTACTAAATACGTCGAATACAATCTGGTTATCCATTGTTGTTCCGGCATCCAGCGAGGAACCACCGTGCGCTTTCGGTGCGTTTTCGGGCGATGTTCCGGGATTGACCACCAGCCAGTGGTACTTGGGATGTTCGACCAGAAAATCGGCGTAGAACTGAGCGGCCCCTTTCAACACCGGATAAATCGCTGCCAGATACGTCTGATCACCATTGTAAAGATAATGCTCCCACAAATGCTGGCTGGTCCAGCCACCACCCGCCGTCCACATGCCCCAGAAAGCCCCATCGACAGCCCCGTTCGTTCGCCAGATATCGGTGTTATGATGCGCCATCCAGCCACTGGCGCCGTACATCACCTTAGCCGTTTCCTGACCCGTTTCCGACAGTTCCCGGACCATCCGTAAAAACGGTTCATGCAGTTCAGCCAGGTTGGTCTTTTCGGCGGGCCAGTAGTTCATCTGGGCATTGATGTTGATGGTGTATTTACTGTCCCAGGGCGGACGCATTTTGTTATTCCAGATTCCCTGCAAATTGGCTGGCTGGCCTAATACACCATCGCGGGCCGGTTGAGAGGATGATATCAGCAGATACCGTCCGTATTGATAATATAGCGTAACGAGTTGGGGGTCATTGACCGAGCGAAAATTATTCAGCCGTTCATCAGTGGGCAGTTTGGCGGCATCTGTGACGCCTAAATCAAGCTTAACCCGGTTGAAAAACTTCTGATACGCAGCAACATGCGGATTTAGAATGGCCGCGAAGGATTTAGGATAGGCTTTATTCAGAAACGCTGTAGCTCGTGCGTTTTCGTCTCCGCTAATGTCTTTGTAGTTGTTGAAATTGGTGGCAATGGCTACGTAGATGGTGGCCGCGTTCGCATTTTTCACTGTGAGCGACGTATCGTTGGCCGCCAGCGTACCACCCGACGTTTTAATTCGGGCAATACTTTTGAATTTCACCATGCCTTTTACCCCCTCGTGGTCCGACGTAGTACCGGAAAGCGTGAGTTCATTGGCAGGTGTAGTTTTAATTTCGAACGATTTGTGTTGGGTGGAAAAAGAAGCGGAAAAGGAAAGCTTACCCGGCTTGCTGGCGGTTAGTTGCATCGCAATTACGTTATCGGGAAACGAGGCCAGTACTTCACGCGTGTACGTTACGTCCCCAACAATGTAAGTTGTTTTGGCTACAGCCCGTTCGATATCCAGTTCCCGGTAATAGTCGGTAACATTGTCGGACCCGTCAAAAGTAAGAAGTAAGTTACCCACGGGCTGAAACATCTGCCCATGCGATTTTTTGGTAATGATGGCTTTGTTAGCAAGCTGCTCAGCCTCTTTCTGCTTGCCGTCGAAAATCAACTGCCGGA
Organism: Spirosoma sp.; assembly: GCF_048594605.1. Taxonomy (GTDB): domain Bacteria; phylum Bacteroidota; class Bacteroidia; order Cytophagales; family Spirosomataceae; genus Spirosoma. The sequence goes on along the minus strand of NZ_JBMDWV010000434.1, from coordinate 14,878 downwards.
TTTCGGGCAGAGCGGCCAGCGCATCAGGATTGTCATTCCGGTTCGGGCTTCCCGACCATACCGTCTGTTCATTCAACTGAATAATTTCCTTCGCTACGTTCCCATATACCATCGCCCCCAGCCGACCGTTTCCGATGGGCAGGGCATTTTCCCAGGTCTGACCGGAGGGTCTGTTGTACCAGAGTTTTAAGGTTGGTTTGTTTTGTGCAAAAACAACCGTTGATAAGGTCAGCAGTAGAAGACAGAGGAATAATCGCATCCGTAGAAAGTGAATCTTTTTAGGTGAAAAAACGACGATATGTGTCACATACACACATTTCGAAGAAGTATAAGCAACTTAGATCAAAATTCTATCGTATTATTCATTAAAAAGATGATATTTTTCAAAGTACAGAAGACTAATTTGACTGGTGAGTGTCCGTCAATAATCTATCATTTCTAATCAAATCTTTGGCTGTAGATGGTGCCGATCAGGTATTGGATAAACGTTGTGAATTATGGGCAGTTGGCTTTTGTCATCCTGACGGAAGGAGGGATCTTCGGGGAGATGCATTTTTTACACTTCGAAGACTCCTCGTCCCGTCAGGATGAAAGCCGGACACGCTAACTTACCAAACACATATACTCTTAGTATCCGGGATTTTGCGGAAACTTGGGGCCGTCGACTACCCGGTCTATCTGCGACGTTTGCGGTATGGGACGTAGCATGTGAAAATCCTGAACGTACGGTGCGGCCTCCGGATTCCAGGCTTTTACCCGCCGAACCAGCGAACGTGTACGAACCAGATCGTGCCACCGTTGCCATTCGCCAAATAATTCTCGGCTCCGTTCATCCAGAATAAAGTCCACCGTTACGTCGGCAGCAGTGATGGTCATGGCCGTAACAGCCGCTGCATTCTGAGCCGCCGTGTTCGTTTTGCGGTAAGCAGCCCGCTGCCGCACTACGTTCAGCAAAGCGGCCGCTTTAGTTGCATCGCCCGCTTTCAGGTACGCTTCGGCACCGGTCAGATAAACATCGGCAAAGCGGTACAACACACAGGGCCGGGTCGACGGATCGTTGAAGTTAGCGCCCCGACTGGGGTCCATGAATTTCTTCAGCGCCGGGAAAACGTTATTGTCCCATAAACTAGGCGGCACAACAATTCCTTTGAAAGGGCGCGTCCCGACAAATTGTGGTGCACCAGCTACTTCAAAATCGGGTATCCAAACAGCCGTATCGACGCCCACTACGGTAGTATAACCGATTCCCCGGCTATTATTAGCCGCATTAGCGGTATTGGTAACAGACGTATTGGCGATGTAAACGGTATAGAACGAGTTCTGGAACCGGGAATCGACATTCCGGTTTGTGAACGCCTGATCCAGAAAGTAGCTCTTACCTGCATTGGCACCCGTAGTCCATTTATAGCTGTTTGGACGCATGCGGCTGTAGGGACGTCCATACTGCGAATCGCGGATCATCAGTGAGGTTCCATTGTTTACAATAGCTCCTGCCGCATTTTTGTAGGAATTGATGCCACTGAAGTTGGGATAATTCCAGTTTGTAAACCAAGGCGACAGATTATTGGCAAAACCACCCCCTTCGGCCGCGCCCACCTTATAATAGCCATATTTTGGATCAAGCACGTGATCGCTGACAAACATGGTTTCTTTCCCATAGTCGTTGGCCGGTACAAAAGCATCACCAAAATCCTGCCATAAATCCAAACCGTACGAGGATTTATTGGCAATAATGTCGGCACAAATAGTAGCCGCCTGTGTGAAATCCGAGGCTGTGTTGTTTAGCCAGCCGCGGGTCAGATAAGCCTTGGCGAGCAGAAACTGGGCAACGGGCTTGGTGGCCGCTTTGCCCAAAAAAGGAGCCGTTGGCGTGTTGGGCAGATCGGCAGCCGCTTCGGTCAGATCCTTGATAATCAATTCGTAAACCTGAGCCGCTGGTTGGCGAGAGGCTGCCTGCGAGGGAACCGTAATAAATTCGGTGCTCAGTGGTACGTCGCCCCAGGTCTGTACCAGATAAAAGTACCAGAACGCCCGCAGAAACTTAGCCTGTGCCAGGTATTGCTTCCGGGTTGCTTCCGGCAGATCGATCGTCTGACCATATTTGAGTACGCCATTGATAGTGTTAATATCCTGAAAGGCTACTCCCCAGGCCGCACCGAAATTACTCCCGTTCAACCCATTATAGGTATAAGGTGGAACCCCTCCGCTACTGGAAGCCTGGATAAAATCGTCGGTGCCAGCCTGCATCTCTACCGTGAAGCCTTCGGTGCCCCACTGGCCCCGGATGTCGTTGTAAACACCGGCAATGCCGCCCAATACGCCAGACGGACTATTGAAGTAAGAAGGAACAATCTGGGATTGCGGATTTTCCTGTAGTATTTTTTCGCAGCCCGTGTTCAGCAACGCTGCAAGGCCAATTATTGACCAGATTTTTATTGTTTTCATTGGTCTGTCAATGATTAGAATTTAAGGTTTACCCCCAGAGTGAATTGGCGCACAGGTGGGTTATTCAGGTTTACGGAAATCTGACGCTCGGGCGTACCGCGCTCGCTGGCATTCTGCGGGTTCAGCGTCGACTGACCACTAGCATAGCCGTTTCCCTCCGGATCGATGGCCAAATTCTGACTCACCAGGGGAGAATAAAGGATCAATGGATTGGTGGCGTTGAAATAAATCCGGGCCGAGTTCATACCAATTTTCCGGATCAGCTCGCTGGTAAAGGTGTAGCCCAGGTTAATGCTTCTAACTTTAATGAACGACCCGTCGTAATACCCTAACGTAGAACCAAACCAGGCAACCGCCTGACCGGCATCGGGAGCGGGGTAGGCATTCGTCGGATTCGTCTCGGTCCAGTAATCGGTTTTCACCTGATTTACCCGAGCCTGGTTGAAGAAGGCAAAACCACCCGAACCGGTTGAGTTACCTGTTAGATACGGCACGATCACTTTCATACCCATGCGGGCAAAGGTGACAATCGACAGATCAAAGTTTTTGAAGCTGAAACGGTTGGTCAGGCCTCCCTCCCAGCTGGGTTGGAAGTTGCCAAGGATCTGACGGTCAGCCGGATCAATTTTCCCATTGCCGTCCACGTCTTCCACCCGAATCTGGCCCGGAAACTGAACGGGCGAGGTTTGCTTAGCCAACGTACCGTTTTCTTTATCCGATGTCTGCCAGATACCAATCTTTTTGTAATCGTAGATGACCGAAAGGGGTTGTCCAACAAACCAGCCTGCGCCCAGATTGGCCTGTTCGGCGGGCGTCGTGAGTTGCGTAATTTTCTCCCGGTTGAAGAAATAGGTAAGATCGGCGCTCCAGTTAAAGCCTTTCGGGTTTCGGAAAATCTCGAACGTCAGCGCCGTTTCCAGACCTTTACCTTCCGTCCTTCCCAGGTTTTTCAGGGTCGAACTGGCCCCATTGCTGGCTGGCAGCGGCACCGACAAGAGAATATCTTTCGTTTGCTGATGATACCAGTCGACCGAACCCGTGATTCGGTTGTTCAGAAAACCAAAGTCGATACCCAGATCCACTTGTGACGTCGATTGCCAGCCCAAACTTGTAGCGGGCAGACTCGTAACGGTATAGGCCAGTTGCTGTCCGGCAGTTCCTGTACCGAAGTTGTAATAGCCTGCCGACAACGCACCCAGCGTAGCATACGCACCTACGTTTCTATTGCCGGATAAACCCCAGCTACCCCGTAGTTTCAGGTTCGATATGGCAGGAATTCCTTTCATAAAACCTTCTTCGATAATATTCCAGCCAGCGCCAATTGCTGGATAATTGAAATATTGGTTGCCAGGCGATAAAGTAGACGAACCATCGCGCCTGAGCGTCAGGGTTAACAGGTAGCGATCATTGTAGCTATAGTTTACCCGACCCATATACGAGAGCAGACCGAGTTCCGAGAATGAGTTACCAAAGTCCGAAGGAGCAACTGGCGTTCCGGAAGCCAGCGAGAAATTAGATGTCTTGATATAATCAGCCGGAACTCCTGTTATCGTAAATCGGCTGCCCAGTGAGTGGTTCTTGGTGATTTCGTACAGTCCGGTAACCCCGAATTTATGCTTGCCAATTGTCTTATCGTAGTACAGCAAGTGCTGGAGGTTAATATCCCAGTACTCGGTATTGCTGATCTCGGCCGTAGACGACGACTGCACCGTGGCATTGTTAAAATAGGTCAGTGGCCCACCATAATTATTGAGATTTGACTGGCTGTAATTCAACCCGGCATTCATCCGGTACCGCAGCCCAGGCAGAATATTCACCTCCGCGTATAGGCTATTGAAGGTACGTAGCGAACGGGTACGGCCCAGGTACGCATCTTTTTTGGTGATGATCGTTAATGGGCTGATTGTAGCGGCATCAATGGAGCCTTCTGCCGGAAACAGATTTACCGTACCATCCGCATTGTAAGGCGAAGCCAACGGGGTTAACCGCACCAGTCCACCCGGAACACCACCACCACCGGGCGTATTTGTATAAGTAAGCGTATTCAATGTATTCAGCCCAAACTTGATCCGTTTGCCAAGACGCTGGTCAATCGTCGCCCGGATGGTGTAGCGTTCAAACTTTTGACTGGGAATAATCCCCGTCTCGTTGAAATAACCCAGCCCCATCGAGTACTGCGTTGTTTCGGTACCGCCAGCCATACCCAGCTGATGATTGGTGTTGAAGCCTTGTTTGTATAGTAAATCCTGCCAGTCGGTTGAAATACCGGCGGCCAGTGCATCCTTTTCTTTCTGGGTAAGCGGATAAGCAGTCGTACCGGGGCTGGTGCGGTTATACTTGGTCGCATCGTCCTTAAACTGGGCATATTCCTGTCCATTCATTACGTTGAATTTGCCCATAACATTAGTTACACCGTGGTAACCGTCGTAGCTGAATACAGGCTTGCCAACTTTACCCCGTTTAGTCGTGATCAGAATAACCCCACCTGACCCTCTGGAGCCGTAGATGGCCGTAGCCGAGGCATCTTTCAGAATTTCGAGGCTGGCAATATCATCCGGGTTAATGTCATTCAGTCCACCATAGGGTATTCCGTCAACGACTACCAGTGGACCGTCCAGCCCGTCACTGTTCGAGCCCTGTCCGCTCGTCAGGGTACGGTTGCCCCGAATCCGGATCTGCCCCTGCGAACCGGGCGTCGATCCGTTGCTGACGATGGTTACCCCCGCAGCACGGCCTTTCAACTGGTTGACGAGGTTCGGGGCGGGAACTTCCCTAAGGGTTGTTTCATTTACCGATACGACCGAGCCCGTAACATCGCGTTTGCGTTGCACGCCATAGCCAACGACGACAACTTCGTTCAGGGTTTTGTCATCGGTTGCCAACGTAACGTTGACCGTCGACTGCGAACCCACAGTCACTTCCTGAGAGAGATAGCCAATGAAAGAAAACACAAGCACCGCATTCCGATCCGGCACACTGATCCGATACGTACCGTTTCCGTCGGTTGTTGTGCCGCGCTGGGTCGACTTGATCTGGATGTTCACACCCGGCAATCCTTCACCGTTTTCCGCTGTAACCCGGCCCGTGATCTGAATATCCTGTGCTTGCTCCAGGTTGACCCCGCCGGAGGTTTTTTCCTGCGGCATAGTTGAGGGAATGCCCTCTCTCTTGATAAGAATTTGCTGCCCAACTACCTCATAACTTAAATTTAGTGGAAACAGAATGTGATCTAGCACCTGGGAAAGCTGTTCATTTTTAGCCTGGTAACTGACTTTCCGCTTCGACTGAATAATCTCCCGACTAAACAGGAAATGAACGTTCGTCTGCTTTTCAATGCGTCGGATCGTTATCTCTACGTCCTCATTTTGAGCAGAGATTGTGATCCGTCGATTCAGAAGTTCCTGGGCTTTGCCGTCAAGCGCGAAACCTACATGGGTTAGGGTAAGAGCAAGCAAAATTTGCAGGCTTGAAATTTTCATAATCCTGATCCAAACATTGCGATTGATGAAACGATACTGCATACATTTATGCGTTTTTGTTGTTTTTGGTAGAAATGACAAAAAACTGGTCCCTCCGCTGTACAAAGCGCTAATGTGTGTATCTGACACATTTGGGGATATTCGAGCGATAGTGTTGGTAGCACTATCGCTTTTCTGTTGAAAAGGATAGTTTCAGATCATAGATTAATGACGGGTTTATAGGTTAAGGATATAATTAGTTGCAACCCCGGCTATGTATGACAACCTGATTATCAACGACTTCAAATGTTGATTCTATAGTTAGACATATAAGCCGGATTTTCTCCAGAAACGGGGCGTCGTTAAGCTGACCGGTAAACGTGCATTTGCCAAGCAGATGCCGATCATAACGAATAGGCATATGGTAGCTGGATTCCAACTGGGTGAATATGTCTGAGACAGGCGTATACTCAAACGTAAATTGCTGGTTGACAATCGCCGACTGACTTGTCTCTGACGCAAAACTTTCCTGCTTGACTATTTTATCGGTTTTGGTTGCCAGATTAAGTTGCTGATTTAAGGTAAGCGAAACTGGTTTGTCGGGCGAGCCGACTGGTGTAACGGTAACCTTCCCCGTTTTCACCTTAACAAAAGCGACGGCCTCTTTGGCAAACGCCCGTATCTGAAAACTGGTACCCAGCACTTTAGTGGTCAGATTGGTAGTATAAACGATGAATGGCTTCATCGGATTTTTACTTACCTCAAAGAACCCCTCTCCCTGCAAATACACCTCCCGAAGAGACTGTGTGTTTTCTTTATGGAAGCGAATCTGACTTCCTGATGACAGCAATACTGAAGAGTTATCCGGCAGCAGTACAACCAGCGGCTGTGCAGTCTCGTTCTTAACTAGTTTCCAGCCAATATTCTTTAGGGGTTGTGCCTGTTGATTGCTCGACGCTGCTAACGGCCTGACAAAGGGTTTGTCTAGTTGCCAATAGATAGTCAGACCAACTACTGCGGCTGCAGCCGCCCATCGCCCCCACTGCCAGTTGAACAGTGGCTTTACAACTGTTGAAGCCTCAGGAAGCTGATTTAGTATTTCGTCTGTTTTGGTTTTTACCTGTTGGTCGGAAATCGAAAGCTGTTTTCCCTGAAGCACGAGAAATGTGGCAACAGCCTGCTCATAGAGGTCTCTCTTCTCGGGGTGCTGCGTAAGCCAATGCTGCCAGTGTACCCGATCCTCTGGTCGTCGCTCCATGACCCAGGTCCGGAAAGCGTCGTTTTCTAAAAAATCCGTAACCGTGGAAAAATTTTCGAAAAGAGGGGCCATTGGTACTTTTTTGCGATTTTCATTGATAGTATGAAGAACCGACCCAACGATACCCTACCTAAAGCAAATTTTTTTTCAAAAAAATGCAAAAAATCAAAACAGCGTGGACAAGCCACTGATTACGAAGCTTGTTCAGCGCTTTCTGGAGAAAATTAGAAACTGATTGTCGGTTCACATTCATTACTTCGGCAATCTCCGGTATGGATAAGCTTTCGTAGTAGCGCAGGTATAAAGCTTCCCGTTCGCGGGCAGGCAGGGACGCTAGCTGAGCCTGTATCGTGTTGCTTAGCAACGTGAGGGTTTCCTGTTGAATCAGTAACGTTTCTGAATCCACTTCCTCCGCAATCGAACTGTCCCAGTCTATTTCTTCCTGATTCAGTCGTTTCTGATTTCGCAGATGTTGAAGAATATGGTGTCTGAGCGCCTTCAACAAATAATGTCTGACCGATTCTGTTTCCTTTATTTGTAGCCGGTTTTGCCAGAGTTGCAAGAATAACTCCTGAATGCAGTCTTCTATTACTGCTTCATCGACCATGAATTTAAAGCCGTAGTGTTTGAGCGTACGATAGTAGCGTTCAGCCAATCGACCCAATGCCTGCTTATCGCCCTCACGATACGATTGCCATAACACGTGGTCTTCTACATTCATGAGGTTCAATCTCCCTGCTTAAGCTACAAATAAGGAAAGCTATAAATATACGCCAAATTGTACAATTATAACTATAGATAGTAAGATTATAAATCAATCGTTTGTCCACTCCCTGCATCCTCTCCACTTGACTCGCCCGTAAAGCGTGACTTAACAGAACAATATAGCTACTCTGTACGCCTTAAGAAAAATTAATCCTATCCTAAGCCCGTCCTCAGATCACCAAACGTATTTGGCTTCATCAAACAGGGATTGCTAAATAGTTTGGCGTGAAACGAATACTCTACCTTGTCTTTTTTTTATCCGCAATCAACGCACCGCTTTTCGCCCAGCTTGATTGCAATAACATCGGCTTCGAACAGGGAACAACCGACGGCTGGACGCTGACTAATGGACAGGTAGCGAATCAGGGGAAACTGGTCGTCTTTCAAAGCGAGACCGCCGGAACCCTTGAAAATGGCCACCGAATCACAAGCCAGAACGACGGCAACGACCCAAAAATAACTGCCGAAGCCATTCCAATGGTCGCGCCCGGCAGTACGCATTCCATTCGCGTTGGCAACGTAACCCGGGGAAGCCGGTTCGACCGCATTAAAGGGTCGTTCATTGTTACGGCCGACAATACCCTGTTTCAGTATAAACTGGCTGTTATATTGCAAAATGCCAATCACGAAGCTTATGAAAAACCGGGCTTCACCATCCGAATTATCGATAACGAAGGCCAGGAACTGCCCTGTAGCTTTTACGATGTGCAGGTTTCGGCCGTCGGTACGGTCGACGGGTTTAAAACGCAGGGCGATATTCAGTACCGCAACTGGACCGTCGGGGCCATCGACCTGCGCAATTACGTAGGAAAACGTATTACGGTGGAAGTGACGGCTCACGGTTGTACACACAACGGACACTTTGGCTACGCCTATTTCGATGCGCAGTGTCTTAAATCGGAAATCAAACCAGCATCGGCGTGCCCCGACGCTGAAGGGTATATGGTCCTGAACGCGCCCGACGGCTTTGAGAAATACATCTGGAACACAGGCCAGACCACCCGCTCGGTTCGCGTAAAAGCGACCGTCGGACAGAAATATTGGGTCAAAATAACACCCTTCTCAAGCCTGAACGCGAGTTGTGAGTTTCAGCTCGACCATCAAATTAGCTTTCAACCCGTTGAAACCACACTGGTAAAGAGTATCTGCGAAGGCGACGGGTTCGCGGTGGGCGATACGACGTACCGTAGCAGCGGTCAGTTTACACGGACTATTATTCGAAACGCCCTGTGCGACAGTACCATCAAATTAACCCTGACCGTCAAACCAATTGGTCGCTCCACCCAGCAAGTGACGATTTGTGAGGGCGGCAGCCTGACCATTGGCGACTCAACGTATCGCCGGGCGGGTACTTATGTCAATCACTTTGCCGGGTCGTTGGGTTGCGACAGTGTGGTCACAACTAAGCTGACTGTTAATCAACTGGCTACACAGGTAAGCCCCGACGTGACGATTACGCAGGGCGATAGTACGCTGCTGGACGTAGTAGCAACGCCATCGGGCACCTACAACTATCAGTGGAACCCTGCCGAGCGATTGAATTGCCCGACCTGCGCACAAACCTGGGCAAAACCCTCGACCAAAACGCAATACGTTGTACAGGTGTCGGACGAAAGCAGGGTTTGTCGGCAGGAAAAAGCCGTTACGGTGACAGTAATTCCGTGCGGTCTTTATCTGCCCACCGCTTTCTCGCCCAATGCCGATCAGATGAACGACTTCTGGGTAATTAAGGGCAATTCTTGCGTCAGACAGATTCGGAAAATGACAATTTATAACCGCTGGGGCGAAGTAATCTATCACCAGGAGAATGTCGCCCTATCGGACCAAACCCGCTGCTGGGACGGACAGTATCAGGGGCAACAGGTGCTTGCAGGCGTCTATCCCTATGCGATTCAGGCCGAATTAACGAACGGCGATTTAACGAACTATCAGGGCGTCGTCCAGCTGGTACGCTAAGTTGATTATTCGACTGATAACCAGCCATTCATTCGTTCCCAACGACCCGTTAATCAAAACATATTCTGAAGAAAAAGGTAATCCTTATGAATGCGTACCCACCAATTGTTGCCTATGAATCAATCGCTACGTTCTGTTTTTATTTTCTCTCTCCTGCTGGTGAGCTTGATACGAGCAGTAGCCCAGACACCCGCGTCCGTTTCGGGTCAGGTGCTTGGCTATCTGGCAAACCGAATAGGCGATTATGATGGGCTGCGCTTACGAACAGCAACGGGGGAGATTCACTTATCTTTCCCACCGCATACAGCCGCCCGCATTCGACAGACAGCCACAACCGGGCAGCGAGTAACCGCCGATTTGGCACCCAGGCCGGGCCGACCACTACCCAATATACAGGAGGAAGAGAAACATAAAATAATAGCGGTAAGCTACCGGTTGATTCGGCTTCGTAACGAGAAAACAGGCGTGGTGTTTCAACTGGCCGATTTTCCGCCCCCTCCGCCCCAATCGGGGCAGTTGGTGCAATCTGAAGGGCCGCTGATGAAAAAGCTATTCGATGAACAGGGACGCTTAACCGCCCTGCTTACCGACAAATATTTGATTGAATTGAAACCTCATCAGACTGAGCAGATCAGCGCGCTGCTGGTGGGGATTAATCGACTGGGGTTTACCGGATTTGAACGTACTGTAAACGGTTTCGTCAATCAAACTGGCCGCCCCGTATTGCATCCTACATCGTTAACCATCCGAGGTCAAACGTTTGCACTCTAATGAAAATTTTGTTGATTGACGACGAAGAAAAGCTCGTTTTACACCTGCAAAAAGGCCTTCGACAGGCCGGTTATACGGTCGACACTGCGCTGTCGGCAGCCGCCGGGCTCGAACAGGCCGCAGTGGGCGGCTACGAGTTGATTCTGCTTGATTTGATGCTGCCGGGAACAACGGGTTTCGATGTACTACGTACGCTGCGGGCGTTTGGCATCGACGTGCCGGTTATGATTCTGAGTGCGCTCAATCAGTCCCGACACGTCGTCGAGGGGCTGGATTTGGGGGCTGTCGATTACCTCCGTAAGCCCTTCGAACTGGATGAGCTATTAGCCCGGATTCGTACGGTGCAGCGGAACCACGCCGGAAGCCGACTGGCCGTATGGCGGGTGGGCGATCTAACCATGGATTTAGCCAGTCGTCAGGTCAGCCGGGCGGGCCAACCCATTACGCTGACACCCCGTGAGTATCAACTGCTGGAGCAACTCATGCGCCAGGCCGGACGGGTACTTTCAAAAGCCCAGTTAACCGAAAAAGTGTGGGAGTCGGATTTCGACCGGGGCAGCAACGTAGTAGAAGTGCACGTGCATCAGCTCCGGAAAAAGATTGATCGGGGCTTTACGGCGCCCCTGCTCGAAACGGTTGTTGGCGTTGGCTATCGGCTCAAGGGAACGCTTGAGGTCAATTAAACCGTCCTAGCTTCAGCACCTATGGTAGTGTTTCGACCAGTACGTAGCATTCGGGTAAAGATCTGTCTGGTATTTGGCATTACGTTCTTTCTGGGCTTTGCAGGAGCGGCTACCTACGTGTTCCATGAAGTAAAAAAGGTATTAATTCAGCAGGAAAACCGGGTTATGACCGACCGGGCTATCCGGCTCTCCGAACGAACCTCTCTCTATCCGCTGGTGATTCCTTTGCCGGACCGGGGTGAAATGCTGGCACTTTGGTATACGACGGATCGTTTTTCCAAACGGCTGTATCAGTCCCCAAATTTCCCGGTGAATCCCGGCGATATGGACAACAGGACGGTCATGCAGACCGATACGTTCCAACTGGCCCGTTACGTTCGAAACGCAGAAGGCGGCTACGGAAAACTGACGACCATCGTAGGACGTAGCAATCGGCCGCTGGCTCGTCAGCTACAACGGATTGGCTGGTTACTGACCATTACCCTTCTTCTGAGTATGGTGCTGTCTGGCCTGGGAGCCTGGATACTAAGTGGCTGGCTGCTGAGACCGTTGAAAGCCATCATTACCTCGGCCCGCTCCGTCAACCTCGCCGAAGAGGTAACCCCTATCCCAACGCCCAACTCAAACGATGAACTGAAAGAATTAGCCGAGACGATTAACGACATGCTGGCGCGCATCCGTCAGGCTGTCGATACACAGCACAACTTTTTTGCAGCCGCTTCACACGAACTGCGTACCCCGCTCAGCATCCTGCGTACCGAAATCGAAGTGGCCCAGCGAGCAGCCATCAACGACCGTGAACGGAATTTTCTGGCTAGCCAGCTGGCTGAGCTACGTCGGCTGAGTCGCCTGGTCGATGATCTGCTGGCGATGAGTCAACTTCGGGCGGGCACTCTGCAACTCCGCCCGGAATTCATCGAACTGGATGATCTGACTTTGCAGCTTACAGAACGCTATCATTCGTCAATCAATCAAAGGCAACTTTATCTGTCAGTGCAGTTAGACGATACGGCACCTTCGCTCACTGTACGCGCCGATCAGGACAAGCTGACAAACGTACTGCTAAACCTGCTTGACAACGCTGTCAAATATGCCCGCCCACACACCCAATTGGACCTAAGCATCACAGCACAAAAGGGTCTGATTGTCTGGTCACTGACTAACCTGACCAGTGTTCCCATTCCCGACCCCGACCGACTAACCCGTGAGTTCTACCAGGCCGATGCCCGCCACGACGGCTACGGTCTGGGCCTCTGGATTAGCCATCAGATTGTTCGATTGATGGGCGGCTCTCTGACCGTATCCGCAACGAATGATACGTTCCGGGCCGAGGTTCACTTCAAAAACGGCTGACGCAAGTTCAAGTCTGGAACTTGCGTCAGCCTCATTATTAACGTCTCATCAAGTAATTATCCTCTTGCTTCGGCCCTTAGTAACTCCCCAGATGCCGAGAACCGAAGTTTGTATAACTGCTGTCCCACAGCCAGATCAACGTTGTATTCGCCGGTAGTTCCCGTCGGGGGCGTGTGTATGTCTGCCGCCAGGAATTTATACCCGCTGAAATTGACCTGCAAATAGGACGTAATGGCTGATGGCAACTGGCCCTGATCCAGGATTAGCTGATGGTTAGCTGGAGCTGGTGGCGTCGCTGTACCTGAAGCCGGTGGTGTTGCTGTACCCGATACAGGCGGAGTCGGGCCACCCGGTTTAGGGCCTGGACCACCTACCATAGTTGTTGAACCCGGACCAGATGGACCAGCCGGACCCGCTGGTGCAACCTGCGTACCTGACGCGTCGAAATGCAGCACGATGGGCTGATTGTTATTGAACAGCTTCACATCATACGTAGTGGTTCCGTCGTGTACATGTTGCTCAGCCCATCCGTAAGTATAGCCCGAATAGGTGCTGCTTAGCGCTGTTTTGACGGCATCCGGAAGATTATCCCGCGAAACGTAGCTCACTGAGTGCGTTGTGCTCAGATTGCCGGGGGCTGTGTGTGCGTCGCGGAATGTACCCGTACTGTCAAAATGAACATCGACCCGCTGGTTGTTAGCCAGTATCTGCACTCGGTATTCTTGCACGGCCCCGCTGATTTGCATTGATTCAGCCACAACGAGTTGGTATCCGGTATAGGTCTGATTGAGGTAGCCGCTTACCGAAGCGGGCAGTTGCCCGGCCGTCAGGCGTGTAACGACTTCTCCACGCGGACCGGCCGGTCTGGTCGCTGGTGAGCCGTTCGTGTCGAAGAAATAATCGACGGGAACACCATTTTGCAGTACGGTTACTTTCGTTCCCCAGTAGCTCGTCGTACCAGGCTGAATCATTTTCTCCAAACGCACCAGTGTCTAGCCTGATACGTTCTGATCCAGATAGCTGTTTACCGCCGTTGGCAGCGTTGACGTTGGTAAGGCGACCAAATCGGCTGACACACGGGCACTAAAAAGTACACTGGTTTCAGTCGCCTGGGTTTGATCGGGAACCATCGCCGTTTTATTGCAACTCGCGTTGAGCAGCATGATCAGAACGGCAACGGATAAAAGGGATCTTTTCATTGGCTTCGTTGATTTGTTTAGCCAAATGTGCCCTCACCACATGAAGATTTCCTTAAGATAGAATTAATTCAGGTCCCAGGCTCTTGCCCTTTGTACCATTTATGTCGTATCGGTTCTCAGAATGGAGCGCCCATAGAAAATGTAGATCGACGTGAACGCATTCGTCCCTCAGCGCATGGTGTATTATTCGTTCCTGTTGGTGTTTCTGCTTTGGCGATACGTAGCGCAACAGCCGTACAGACAAATTCGCTGTTGTCCGATAACGGCTTTACATTTAACGTGCTGCAGCTTTTCTCATTTTGGCTACAAACTCCCTCAGTTAGCCTACAGGTCTCAAATAAGATGGCCTGACCTTTGACGTATCATTAATTATTCGTTAGAAGCATGATACATCAACATGAGAATACAGGCAAAGTCTGGTTCATTACGGGCACTTCCCGGGGGTTTGGGCGCGTCTGGGCTGAGGCTGCCCTTAAACGGGGCGACAAAGTGGCTGCTACCGCCCGTAATTTGGAAAGTATTGCCGACCTGAATGAAAAATATGGCGAAAACGTGCTAACTCTGGCGCTTGACGTAACGCAGCCCGAGCAGGCCAAAGCAGCCCTGGAGCAAGCACACGCCCACTTCGGCCGACTGGATATTGTCTTTAATAACGCTGGTTACTCCTTAGTAGGCACCATTGAAGAAGCCAGTGCGGCTGATATTCGTGCTCTTTACGAAACCAATGTCCTGGGTCCGGTTGCCGTCATTCAGGCAGCCTTACCGCTACTGCGAAAACAGGGAAGTGGTCATATTCTCGGTACGTCGAGCAATCTTGGCCACGTAACGCTACCCGTCATTGGCTACTACTGTTCGTCAAAATGGGCATTCGAAGCTATTCACGAGAGCCTGGCCGAAGAAGTAAAACCGTTTGGCATCAACGTAACGATTATTGAACCAGGTGCCTACGCCACTGAATTTGGAAGTCAGGAATCCCTGAAGTTCGCTCAG
>NZ_JBMDWV010000433.1:0-6794 GCF_048594605.1 Spirosoma sp. | reverse complement strand
GGTTTACAGTTGGCTGACGCGTTAATGGGAATGCGCCAGCCAACTGTAAACGGAAGACTGTAAACTGTCAAACTTTTAAAACATGGCACAAAAAAAAGAAATACGAATAGGCTTAATCGGGACTGGGTTTATGGGCCGTACGCACTCTAACGGCTACAATCGCGTACCGAATTTTTTTCCTGATCTGGAATACACTCCCGTACTGAAAGCGGTTTGTTCGCGTAACCCCGAAAAAGTGAAGGCGTTTGCTGAACAGTGGGGTTATGAATCAACCGAAACCGATTGGAAGGCGCTTATTGCCCGCGATGATATTGATGCGGTGGACATCTGTACGCCAAATGATTCGCACGCCGAAATCGCCATTGCTGCCGCCAAGGCAGGCAAAATGATTCTTTGTGAAAAACCACTGGCTCGTACCGTAGAAGAAGGGCAGGAGATGGTCGACGCAGCCGAAGCAGCAGGTGTAGCCACAACGGTTTGGTACAATTATCGCCGTTTGCCAGCCGTTACGTTAGCCAAACAGCTAATTGATTCCGGTAAGCTGGGCAGGATTTTCCATTACCGGGCCAACTTCCTGCAGGATTGGACCATCAGCGCCGACGTACCACAGGGCGGGGCTGGAACCTGGCGAATGGACGTAGAAGCGGCTGGTTCCGGCGTAACGGGCGATTTGCTAGCGCACTGTATCGATACGGCCATGTGGCTCAACGGGGCCATCACCGACGTATCGGCCGTAACGGAAACGTTTGTAAAAGAACGTTTACATGCCGTGACGGGTAAAGTGCAGCCCGTTGGTATCGACGATGCCTGTATTTTCCACTGCCACTTTGAAAACGGTTCGCTGGGCCTGTTCGAGTCAACGCGCTACGCTCGCGGGCACAAAGCGCTCTATACATTTGAGATTAATGGCGAAAATGCGTCGATACGTTGGGATTTGCATGACCTGAACCGGCTGGAATATTTCGACCACCGCGACGAAGGTATTGTGCGGGGATGGCGATCGATTCACGTAACGGATGGCGATCAACCATACATGGACAAGTGGTGGGTGCCGGGCCTGGGTATTGGCTACGAACACAGCTTTATCCATCAGGTAGCTGATTTTCTGAAGAGTCTGGAAGGGGGTAAAGCCTGCAACCCGACATTCCGGGATTCGCTGGCAACGCAGAAAGTATGCGAAGCCGTTCTGGATTCGGCCAAATCAAAAAGCTGGAAAGACACGGGCGTTTCCGGTACGTTCGATTGAGATAAGCTGATAAATACGTAGCAAAAAGCCTGATCTTCGCGAGATCAGGCTTTTTTGTGTTAATCTCGTGGTGTCGGGTTTGAGAACGGATGCGTCCGACCGTCCGACACCACAGCACCTTGCTAGTGATGTTCAAGTACAGGCTCAACTTCCTCTATCTCTACCAATCCATTGGCATTTATCCCTTTCATACGGATGGGCAGGGTTTCATTAATAAGCAGGGGATCATACTGCGCAACGACGCGCACATAATTTTCCGTAAAACCTTGCATCCTGCCGTTTTCTACGTCTTCTTCAAAAAGCACCGTAGCGGTACGCCCAATCTGTGATTCATAAAAGGCCCGCCGTTTTTTGTCCGACAGAATATGCAGCATTTTTGACCGCTCAGCCCGCACGTGTCCCGGTACAACTGGCTTGATCGTGAGGGCTGTTGTATTGGGTCGCTCCGAGTAGGTGAATACGTGCAGGTATGAAATTGGCAGTTCGTTCAGAAACTGATACGTTTCCTTAAATAACTCATCCGTTTCGCCTGGATGACCGACAATGACATCGACGCCAATGCAGGCATGCGGCATCAGTTCCTTTATTTTCTGAACCCGATCCACATAGAGTTCGCGTTTGTACCGTCGGCGCATCAAACCCAGGACTTTATTGCTTCCTGATTGTAGCGGTACGTGGAAATGGGGCACAAACCGCTTCGATTGTGCAACAAACGCAATAATTTCGTCGGTGAGCAGGTTTGGCTCGATGCTCGAAATACGGAACCGTTCAATACCTCCGACCTCATCCAGCGCACGGATCAGGTCGAAAAAGGTTTCGTTACGTTCGCCATTGATCAGGCCAAAATCGCCAATATTTACGCCGGTCAGCACAATCTCTTTTACGGCAGTGGCCGACCGTCCCCGTTCGGCTATTTCCTGTGCGGCTCGCACTACGTTGCTAATGGTGTCGGAACGGCTCTTACCCCGTGCCAGCGGAATAGTACAATATGCACAGGGGTAATCGCAACCATCCTGTACTTTCAGGAACGTGCGCGTCCGGTCGTTGAGCGAGTAGGAGGCATGATACGCAATGGCTTCTTCAATAGGGGAGTTGAATACCTGAGCGGGCTGACCCGTAGGTACTTTCTCAAACGTCGCCATCAGTTCATGCAACCGGAATTTCTCGGAGGCTCCCAATACCGCATCAACGCCCGGAATTTCCGAAATCTCTTTCGGCTTTAGTTGTGCGTAGCAACCCAGAATCGCTACGTAGCCGTCAGGGTTGATTTTCTGCGCTTCGCGGACAATCTTCCGGCATTTTTTGTCGGCGTTATCGGTTACGGAGCAGGTGTTGATGACGAAGATGTCGGGCTGCTGATTAAACTCCACTCGTTCGTAGCCGTGCTGTTCCATCAGACGGGCGAGGGTTGAGGTTTCGGAGAAGTTCAGCTTACAGCCGAGTGTATAAAAAGCAACTTTTTTCACAGTAGGTAATGTATCCTGCAAAATTACAAAAAAACGGCAGTGTGGGTTCCGTTCTATTGATCATCGGGTCGGTAGGTTTATACAATCTATAGCTTTATCTAGTATGAAATAGAGCTTTCTAGCCTACCTAATCAGGAGATGGCTGCAGCTCTTAAATTCAGTCAATACAATTATAAGTGTGTAGGAGGTACGGGCAGACATGGCGGCTCAATTCTGCCTGAATCGCTACGTTTGTTATGGACTGCTGTAGCCGGTAAATGACCGACTCAACTTAGTGAATATGTACTTTTGCTACGTATGCATTTATTCTATCAATCTCTTGTCGCTTCGTCGGAGTCGGTATCTTTTCTGAATGAAGATGATTCGCGCCACGCCATCAAAACGTTACGTCTGAAAATTGGCGACGAAATTGCTGTTACCGATGGGCACGGAAACCTCCATTTAGCCGTTATTACGTCAGCCGAGGCCCGACGTTGTCAGTTTCGTGTAACCGATACAAAAACGACGCCCCCGCGCTCATTCTCGGTTCGGATATGCGTAGCACCGACCAAAAATCTGGATCGTATCGAATGGTTTGTAGAGAAGGCCGTTGAGGTTGGTATTGAGCGTATTAGTTTCTTTTTCGGACAACATTCCGAACGGCGGGTGCTCAAACTTGAACGGTTGGAGAAAATTGCGGTGGCGGGCATGAAGCAGTCGCTGCAATCATATTTGCCCCGATTAGATGAGGCTGTGTCGTTTAGTGAATTAATCAAAACAGTCGATGAAGAACAACGGTTTATTGCACATTTGCCCGGCGTGGATTCGCCTAATGACGCGTCACCTGTTAACTTAGCCAGAGCAGCTACAGCAATGGGGCGTTACGTTGTCCTGATTGGACCAGAAGGTGATTTTTCCGAGAAAGAAATTCAACTGGCCGTTGCGGCTGGTTTTCAGATGGTAACGCTCGGGGCGAATCGTTTACGTACCGAAACCGCAGCGCTTACGGCCTGCCAGTTCTTAAACTTCCTGAATGTATGAAAAAACTGCTTTTTTTATTTTTTATTGTCAATTCTACACTGGCCGTTGCTCAGGGACCGTATGCCTATAAAATTGCCAAGCTAAAATATAACGGTGGTGGCGACTGGTACGCAAATAAAACCTCAGTGTCCAACCTGATTAAATTTGCAAATGCCAATCTGCGAATGAACATCTTCCCGGAAGAAGATATTGTAGAGCCGGGTAGCCCCGATATTTTCGGTTATCCCTTTATTCATATGACCGGGCATGGCAACGTTACGTTCAGTGAGGCCGAAGTACAGAACATGCGTCGATACCTAATGTCGGGTGGTTTTCTCCATATCGACGACAATTACGGCCTGGATAAATTTATCCGTCGTGAAATGAAAAAAGTTTTTCCAGAGTTATCGTTTGTTGAGTTGCCGTTTACGCATCCGATTTACCAGCAGAAATTTAAATTCCCGAATGGATTGCCCAAAATCCACGAGCATGACGGGAAAGCTCCGCAAGGTTTTGGTCTGATTTATCAGGGGCGACTGGTGTGTTTTTATAGCTACGAATGCGATTTGGGTAATGGTTGGGAGGATCAGAGTGTTTACAACGACCCTGAGCCGGTACGCCAGCAGGCGTTACGTATGGGCGCCAACCTACTCCAGTATGCTACGACTGTAATTAATTAAAGTATTATTTGGGGAGAGTGCCCTAAAACCGTTTAAAATTCGTTAGTTTTGTAGGAATATTCTTAGTCATTGTCGCGTTCAACTCTTAATTAAAAATACTGTGGTTTTTGTACTGGCCGCGTTTATTGGACACTGGTATCTGTCTTTGTTCTGCCAAACGTTTTTCTTACACCGTTATTCAGCCCACAAAATGTTCTCGATGAGCAAATTTTGGGAGCGGTTTTTTTATACACTTACGTATCTGTCGCAGGGGTCGTCTTATCTGAGTCCGCGGGCTTATGCCGTATTACATCGGATGCACCACGCGTTCAGCGATACGGAGAGAGATCCACATTCGCCCCATCACACGAAGAACATTTTTACGATGATGTGGAAAACGAAAAATATTTATAACGCTGTTCTGCACCGTAAATACGCTGTCGAAAAACAGTTCGATCGTAATTACCCAGAGTGGAATTTTATTGAAAAAGTGGGTGATTCGTGGGCATCGCGGGCAGGTTGGGGTATTCTCTACAGCCTGTTCTACATCTTTGCGTTCATTTACCTGGATATGCACTGGGCGTTCTTCTTCTTACTGCCTGTTCATTTTGTGATGGGGCCTGTACACGGTGCTATTATCAACTGGAGCGGCCACAAGTACGGTTACGCAAACTTTGACAACCATGATAAGTCGAAAAATTCGCTGATTCTGGACGTAGTGATGATGGGCGAACTGTTCCAGAATAACCACCACAAACGCCCAAATGCGGCTAATTTTGGTGCTCGCTGGTTTGAGTTTGATCCTACATATCCGGTTATCGGCTTATTGCATAAGCTGCACATTGTTCGCTTAAGACCATCTGCCGAAGCGAAAAAGGCGCAGCAGGAAGTTGGGCACGACCGATTTGTTGAAGTTCAAAAGGAAGTAGAAGCTTAATCGAATACTACCAAAGAAAAAGCCCCGAATTGACGTTCGGGGCTTTTTCTTTGGTAGTATTCGGATTACTGGAGAACTAAAGAGTCATCATAACAAAATTTTTGCTACGTCCTGCCAGGAATTCACACGTCTAAACTCTTTATCATCGCGATTGTGCAACGCGTCGAAAAGTAAACCGTCTCCCTGAAATGTGCGCAGATTACGGGGCAGATCGTCAATCAGGTAATCGGTGTTCAATACACTCTTATCGCCCAGGAAAACGTAATTATGCCAGGATATCGCTGGAAAGTGCTCCTGCAACCAATCCCATTTTTCACGTAGCGAGTTTGGGAATTCCTGTGCTGCTGATGCTATGAAGATATCGTATTTCTTCATCAGGTCAGCAATGACGTCCTGAGCGCCTTCCATCACGCTGATGTCCCGGAAAAAGCCAGGTTCGTACACTCGTTCTGAAATGGCTTTGTATTCGTGTTCGTCGAACAGTTCGTGGAATGATTTTTCTTTTAATTCTTCAAGCGTGTATCGGGGCATCTCGCCTTCGAGGTACAACTTAATAAACTTGGCATGTGTGTCGGCCATGACATCATCCATGTCAATTGCAATCCGTTGTTTCATAGGTAAAAACCATAACCTTATGCAGATTGACAGAACCCTGCTGATCCTGCCAATCTGCATAAGGTTATGATCAGATTTTTAAGGTTGTATCAAATTTTTCTAAGTAATCCGCTACGCGCCGAACGAACTGCCCCCCTAATGATCCATCAACTACGCGGTGGTCGTAGGAATGGGAAAGAAACATTAATTGGCGGATGCCAATAAAATCGCCCTGAGGGGTTTCGATTACGGCTGGTTTTTTGACAATGGCACCAAACGCCATAATGGCTACCTGCGGCTGAACAATGATGGGCGTGCCCATTAGATTGCCGAACATACCGATGTTAGAGATGGTATACGTACCACCCGCCAGATCGTCGGCCGTAAGTTTGTTTTCGCGGGCGCGTTTGCTAAGATCATTCACCTTTTTCGTAAGGCCAATCAGATTGTATTGATCAGCGTTGTGAATAACTGGTACAATTAAATTGCCGCTCGGTAAAGCTACCGCCATTCCAATGTTGATCGCCTTTTTGACGAGAATCGAATCACCTTCCACGGATATATTAATCATTGGAAAGTCTTTGATCGCCTTCACGACAGCTTCGATTAAAATCGGGGTAAAGGTCAGATTTTCGCCTGTTTGTTGCTTAAACAGATCTTTCACCTGCGTACGCCATTGCACAACCGGAGTCATGTCAGCCTCAACAAACGAGCTAACGTGCGGAGAAATCTGCTTCGACTCCACCATTCGTTGAGCAATCATCTTCCGCATCCGGTCCATCTGAATAATGTCGGCCTGGCCGTTTACCGACGTAGCGTGGGGCAGGGGGGTAGGGGCAGAGAGAGGAGCCTGGGTGTTTAGCTTTTGCCCTCTGCCCTCTGCCCCGTGCAGT
>NZ_JBMDWV010000432.1:0-32960 GCF_048594605.1 Spirosoma sp. | reverse complement strand
ATCGTGAGCAGGACAATGCTATTGTCTTTATTCCGGCCAATGGATCAGGAACACGTACTACCGTACTGGCCGAAACGGGGAAAAGTTATGGTTCACCGGAAGTTTCGCCCGATGGAAAGCAACTTGCCTTTTCCGTAACGTCATCAACGGGCGTCAACGCCGTGCAGATTGGTCTGGCCACGCTCAACGGTGCAACAGCCTCGAATATCCAGCTCGTTACGTTCGATCGCGCTGCTATGAATCTGACCTGGACGG
The DNA here is from genome assembly GCF_048594605.1 of Spirosoma sp. Classification (GTDB taxonomy): domain Bacteria; phylum Bacteroidota; class Bacteroidia; order Cytophagales; family Spirosomataceae; genus Spirosoma. The sequence continues at coordinate 32,705 of NZ_JBMDWV010000432.1, read as the reverse complement.
AAACGGCAACGCAGGCAAAAGGTAAAAAAGGAGCGCCTACTTATGCCATTTATTTTACTGCTTCCTCCAACGGAGGTGCTCCCCTCTACCGACTCGATCCAGCTACGCGTCAGGTTACTCAACTAACTGATTTTGAGAAGGGGGTCACGAGTTTCGACGTAGCAGGCAATCAGGTTGTGCTGGCCCGCACCGAGGTAGTTAATCCATCGGAACTTTATTTGACCGATGCAACCGCCAAAAACCAAACAAAGCTGACGAATCATAACGACTGGGTAGCGCAAAAACAACTCAGTTTGCCCGAAAAACGGACTTACAAAAATTCGCTTGGGCAAACCGTCGATTATTGGATCATGAAGCCCGCGTTTGTTGACGCTGGTAAAAAATATCCGCTTCTATTAAATATGCACGGTGGACCGACAGCTATGTGGGGGCCGGGCGAAGCATCGATGTGGCATGAGTTCCAGTACATGTGTTCGCAGGGGTACGGTATTGTGTACGCAAATCCGCGCGGATCAGGCGGTTATGGCATTACTTTTCAGCGGGCTAATATAAAAGACTGGGGTATTGGCCCAACTGAGGACGTACTGGCCGCGGCAACGGATGCGGCTAAAGAAGCCTGGGTCGACACGAGTCGGCAAGTGATTACGGGTGGCTCCTACGCAGGCTATCTTACGGCCTGGATCGTTGGTCATGACAACCGCTTCAAAGCTGCTTTTGCCCAGCGGGGTGTTTATGACCTCACTACGTTCCTCGGCGAAGGAAACGCCTGGCGGCTGATTCCTGGCTATTTTGACTACCCTTGGTCGGCTGATGCCAAGGTGCTGGATGCCAACTCGCCTTATACGTTTGTTCAGAATATTAAAACGCCTTTGCTTATCAAACATGGCGAGAATGACCTCAGAACGGGTATTATTCAAAGTGAAATGCTTTACAAAAGTCTGAAGATACTTGGCCGATCGGTTGAATACGTTCGGATGCCTGGCGCTACGCACGAACTCAGCCGTTCGGGAAATGTTCGCCAACGTATTGACCGACTGCTACGTATCTACGAATTCTTCGAACGCTACGTCGGTACCGAAGCACAGAAATCAACCATAAAGTAACACAGGTGAAATTTCGCTTAAACCAAATAAAATGAGGGGTTCTATCCGTATTACGTAATACCATGTCTATAAAAAAAGAAGCCCTTCAGGAGGCACACAAGTTCCGGTTCTGGAAAAGCCAGATGGAAGCTAATGGAATGAAGATCAACGACATCAAAGACTATTACATTCGGTACCGGCACAACGGCGAAGTATTGTTTGCGATGCTGGAGGTTGATGCCGACACGCCCGAAGGCGATAAAATTCCACCCGCTTTATTCCTTAAAGGACATGCAGCCTCCATGCTGGTTTGCCTGATCGATAAAGAAACAAAAGAGAAATTTGTTGTTTTGGTGAAGCAACGGCGCATTGCCGATGGCTCACAAACGTACGAACACCCTGCCGGAATGGTTGATGCTAGTGATGCAGCCGACGACGTAGCCGCTCGCGAAATTGGCGAAGAGATCGGATTACACGTAACGGCCAACGAATTGACCCGCCTGAATCCACACGCGTGGTATCCAAGCACAGGCACCAGCGATGAAGGCATGCATTTTTTTTATATTGAGCGGGAAATGACGCGCGATGAAATCATGTCTTTCCATCTTAAAAATATGGGTAGTGAAGCTGAATTTGAACGTATCACCAGCGTAATTGCTACGTTACCCGAATCCCAAAAACTCATCACCAACGTCAACGGGCTGTTACTCAATTTTTTGTATTTAAAGCACGTTGGCGATTACGAAACAATGAAACTACTCTAAACTTTATGGATGAATTCATGCAGGAGGCCATCAATCAGGCCCGCAAAAGTTTGAGTGAGGGTGGCATTCCTATTGGCTCGGCACTCATTAAGAATGGACAGTTAGTTGCTTCCGGTCACAACAAACGCGTACAGGAGAACAACCCGATTCTGCACGGCGAAATGGATTGCCTCAATAATGCCGGACGAGTTGGCTCATTCAGGGATACAGTAATTTATTCCACGCTGATGCCCTGCTATATGTGTGCAGGTACGATTGTTCAGTTCAAAATTCCGAAAGTGATCGTTGGTGAATCGCGTACATTTCCCGGCGCCCGCGAATTTATGGAACAACACGGTGTTGAAGTCGTTGACCTTGATTTGCCCGAATGCGTGGAGATGATGAATCAATTTATTGCAGCAAAACCAGAGGTCTGGAACGAAGATATTGGTGAATTATAACGTAGTGGTGTTGAAGTTCGCCACCACTACGTGCACAAAAAAGTCCTAATCCGAAATTTCGGATTAGGACTTTTTCAGTTAAGCGTATCAAGTGATCATTTGCTGCCGCCTGCCTGGCCACTCGACAACAGATTGAAGAACTGATCCAGTTTTGGCGTAATGATAATTTCCGTACGACGGTTCTGCTGACGACCAGTAGCTGTCATATTATCATCTTTTGGAGCAAATTCAGACCGGCCACCGGCTGTAAGGCGTTCAGGAGCAACGCCAAATTTTGCTTGCAGTGTCCGCACAACCGACGTAGCACGCAGGGCGCTCAAGTCCCAGTTGTCTTTAATCGAAGCTGTCGAAATGGGGACGGCATCGGTGTGACCTTCAACCAGAATATCCAGTTCTTTGTGGTCGTTTACCACTTTAGCTACTTTGCCCAGTACGGTTTCAGCTTTAGGAGTAATGTCGTAGCTACCCGATTTGAACAGCAGTTTATCCGAAATCGATACGTAAACAACACCTTTTTTCACTTCAACCTGTACGTCCTGATCGTTGATATCGTCCAGCGACCGTTTCAGGCTCATCACTAAAGCTAGGTTGAGCGAATCTTTCCGTTGAATGGAAGCATTCAGATTGTTGGTATACTTAGTTTGCTCATTCAGCGTTTCCAGCGATTTTTTGATACTTTCAGCACCGGACTTGCTCACGATCGACAGATCCGACATCCGATCAAGGAGGTTCGTATTCGTCTTTTTCAGGTAATCAATCTGTGCCTGTAAGTCACTCACTTGCTTATCTTTACCCTGCAGGTCAGTGTCTTTAGCCGATAACTGATTCCGAAGATCAGTGGTACGTTGATCACAGTCGCTTAACGATGCAATGGCTTTATCACGAGCTTCTTGCAGAGATTTAATTTCGGCCAGCCGCTTCTTACTGTTACAGGAAGCCAGCATTGCCACAGCCGTAAAAACAATCAAAACGCGTTTCATAGATATAGAATTGGAAGACAAAAGTTAGGTCAAATGCGCCGGTAACCCGGCAAATTTTTCACAAAAGTAAGTGTTTATGAATTATCATCTAATGCCTACTTCCATCTAAAACATTTCTAATTGGATTATTTCCCTATTTGCCCCCTAAAATTTTTAAAAGGTGGTATCTATCCCATTTGCTCACCATAAAAAATGTCGGTAGTTTATCCGTATTATTTACTTCTTAATGAGACCTATCATTCGTCGTATGAAACCGTTTTTTTTGAGTATTCTAGCCGGGATAAGCTTGATGGCGCAGGCACAGTCATCGAAGGAGATAATGTACGTTGGAACGTATTCTGTTCGGGGCAGCGAAGGCATTTATGTTTTCGAGTTTGACCGCAAAACGGGTGCCATGAATCAGATTCAAACCGTCTCGAACGGAAAAAATCCGTCGTTTCTGGCCATTCATCCGTCTGGTAATTATTTATACGCAGTGAACGAAGGCCCGGATAAACTGGGGGGAGCCAGCGCCTATTCGATTGATAAAGCGACCGGAAAATTACGGTTCCTGAACAGCCAATCAACCCTGGGGAGCGGACCTTGTCATGTTAGTGTCGACAAAACCGGAAAAACTGCGTTTGTTTCCAATTATGGGGGCGGCAGCCTGGCCGTTTTCCCTATTGAGGCTGATGGAAAAATAAGCGCTGCGTCTGACAGCGTTCAGGATTCGGGAACCGGCCCGAATGAAAAGCGGCAGGAAAAACCGCACGTTCACTCAGCAACAATCGCGCCCGACAATCGATTCGTTTACGTAGCAGATTTAGGCACAGACAAACTCAATATATTCGCTATTGACCCAAAAACCAGTACAGTAAAGCCTGCTTCGACGCCTTATGCGAGCGTAAAGCCGGGATCGGGGCCGCGTCATTTCACGTTTCACCCGAATGGGAAATACGGCTACCTAGTTGAGGAACTGACCTCAACGGTTGCTACGTTCTCACGAAATGCACAAACGGGTGCCCTGACACTTCTTGAAGACAATCTTAAAACACTACCTGACGATTTTACGGGCCAAAACACAAGTGCCGACATTCACATTGACCCCTCAGGTAAGTTTCTCTATCAGTCGAATCGGGGCGCTAATACACTGGCAATTTTCTCAATCAGCAACGATGGTAAACTAACGAAAATCGGCGATCAGCCAACCGAAGGTAAGACACCCCGGAATTTCTTAATTGACCCAAAAGGTGACTTCATCTTCGTAGCACATCAGGATTCCGATAATATCACCATTTTCAAACGTGATCAAAGGACGGGCAAGCTAACGTATACGGGTCAGTCGGTGAACGTACCGGCCGCCGTTTGTGTACTTATGGCTAATCAATAGAGGTGCATAGACTTACTATTGACCGAAATCAGACCCATTTTTGTTTTCGATGCGCTTGAGCTATGCTAATCTCAGGAGGTGGTTTTTAGGTTCAGATACAGCAGAAATAAATCAATCACCTTAGTTTTACCATCGAATAAAATATAAATCAATTCACTTACTCTAAAACTGCGGACTCAATGAAATACGGCATTGGCTTTGGCCTTCTGTTATTGGTACTGGCCTTTACGGCACCGACCAAGACCATTAAGCTCTTTAACGGAAAAGATCTTTCCGGCTGGAAAATTTACGGTACCGAAAAATGGTACGTCGACAACGGTGAACTGGTCTGCGAAAGTGGTCCCGACAAAGGATACGGTTATTTGGCAACCGAAAAATTCTACAAAAATTTCGACCTGACAGTAGAGTTCAAGCAGGAAGCCAATGGTAATAGTGGTGTGTTTTTCCGTTCAACCATCGAAGGCACAAAAGTGAGTGGCTGGCAGGTCGAAGTAGCTCCACCGAATCATGATACAGGAGGCATTTATGAATCGTACGGGCGGGGCTGGTTAATTCAGATACCTGACGAAAAAGAAACGATTCTGAAACCAGAGCAATGGAATAAAATGCGAATTCGTGTTGAAGGTGATCACGTACAGACTTTCCTCAACGGCAAAGAGATGGTCAATATGCATGACGAAAAGATCGGTACTGCTGATGGGTCAATCGCCCTGCAAATTCATGATGGCGGAGGTATTAAAGTTCGCTGGAAAAACCTGGAATTGAAACCATTGTAGTTAACGTAACAGAAAAGCCGTGAAGCGGCAGGTTGGTTGTAAAAGCAAAAAGCAATTATAAACAACCTGCCGCTTCACGGCTTTTCTGTTACGTTATTTAATTTCTTCTAACAAGCCTTCCAGATCCAACGGATGTGTATACATCTCAATCGAACCATCAGTCTTCTGCGGCCACTGTTCGCGAGGCCGATCCCAGTATAGCTCAACCCCGTTCCGATCGGGATCATTTAGGTAGATAGCTTCCGATACACCATGATCCGATGCCCCTGTAATAGGATATTTCGCATCGATAAGTCGCTGAAGAGCCACAGCTAAATCCCGGCGAGTGGGATACAAAATAGCCGTATGAAACAGTCCTGCGTTACGTACCGGCGCGGGTGGAGCGTCTTTACTATACCATGTATTCAGCCCAATATGGTGATGATATCCTCCAGCCGAAATAAAAGCAGCCTCTTTGCCATACATCGTAATTAAAGTAAAACCCAGCAGATCCCGATAAAAAGCGAGCGAACGATCAAGATCGGCAACTTTTAAATGAACATGCCCAATACGTGTTTGATCAGGAATAGTGTAGGGAGACTGGTCCATAGTGTGTAAATTTAGAAGCGATTCGCATTTTCTTTCAAAAGGGTCAACCAGAGTAATAGCCTGCGCATCCTTCTGAAAAAGAATCGTTTCGAGAACAAGATTGGATCAGAAATAAATTCCCTTGACTTAATGCGCACGTCTTCAAAACAACGGCTGATTTATTACCTGATAGCCTTGTCTGCTACGTTTCCGACTCTGGGACAAACGCCATCTACGACTTTTACACCAAAATTCGCTTTTGCCGAACCCAGTCTTTCGCCTGATGGATTGGAAGTATCCTTTGTCTCCGGGGGCGACATCTGGACCGTACCGACCAGCGGGGGCGAAGCACGGCTGCTGGTTTCCCATCCAGATAATGAATCTCGCCCGTTGTATTCGCCGGATGGCAGGTATCTGGCTTTTGCATCATCACGGACAGGTAACGGTGACATTTACCTACTCACGCTGGAAACGGGCGCAATCAAGCGGTTGACCTACGACGATGGTGCGGAGGTACTCAATGCCTGGTCACGCGATGGAAAGATGGTTTATTTTCAATCGACCAGTCGGGATATTTCGGGCATGAACGACATCTATCGGGTAGCTATTACGGGAGGTACACCGATGGCTGTTACGGCAGATCGCTACGCGAACGAATTCTATGGTACTCCCTCTCCCGACGGTAAAACGTTAGCCTTTTCAGCGCGTGGCATTGCCTCAAATCAGTGGTGGCGAAAAGGACGTAGTCACCTCGACGAAGCGGAGATCTGGCTTTACCGTCTGGACGCCAAAAAACTAGAAACGGCCTACGAGCAGGTTTCCGAAAGCGGTGCCAAAGAACTCTGGCCAATGTGGAGTCCGGATAGCAAAACGCTTTACTACGTATCAGACCGAAATCAGGCACAAAATCTATGGTCGCATCCTATTTCGGGAAAGCCCACCATGCTGACTACGTTTACAAGTGGTCGGGTATTGTGGCCAACCATCAGTTACGATGGAAAAACAATTGTGTTTGAACGTGATTTTGGTCTCTGGAAATATGATATTGCCAGCCGCCAGGCTACGCCGATTTCTATTCGGCTCCGGGGGGTTGCAGCCAGCCCTGCGGTTGATCATCTCAAACAAACAAACCAGTTTAGGGAACTTGCTCTGTCGCCAGATGGGAAAAAAGTAGCGTTTACGATTCATGGGGAAGTATTTGCAGCTTCAGCTAAAGATGGTGGAGATGCAACGCGAATTAGCCATACAGCCGCTAATGAAACGCAGCCCGTCTGGATGCCCAACAGCCGAAGCCTCGTCTACGTATCAACCCGCGATGGAGCTGCGCATCTGTATCGTTATGACATTGCCACCCGCGAGGAAACTCGCCTGACAAACGATCCGCTGGATGATAGTTCACCCGTTTTTTCGCCGGACGGGAAATCACTGGCTTTTATTCGTAACGGTCAGGAATTACGTGTTCTGGATCTGGCAACAAAAAAAGAACGAATATTGAAAAAGGGTTATCTAGGTCGTCCACCCTTTGCGGTTTCAGGTTCCGTGATATGGTCGCCGGATAGCCGATGGATCGCGTTTGCATCGTTTGGCGCTAAAACCTTCCGGAATATTTCCGTTGTTCCAGCAACGGGCGGAGACAGCAAACCCATCAGTTTTCTGGCTAATACGTTCGGTGGTAACTTAAGCTGGAGCCCCGATGGAAAATACATTCTGTTCGGTACGACCCAACGTACTGAAACTGCACAGATTGCCCGAATTGATCTGGTTCCTCGATCACCTAAGTTTCGGGAAGACCAGTTCCGGGATCTGTTCAACGAAGAAATTCCGAAAACACTAAAGCCCGTCACCGTAACGCCAACCAGCGCCAAAACAGCCGTTCGCGATACCGTTGCCAAGGTTGACACGGCCGATAAAGCCGGACGTAGCGGATCTACAAAAATCGTTTTTGAGGATATCCGTCAGCGGCTGAGTCTGTTACCGGTAGGCGTAGATGTCGATGCGCACTCGATCAGCAAGGATGGCAAAATACTGTTGTTAATCGCTACAGTTGCGGGTCAGCAAAATTTATATACGTATTCACTGGATGAGCTCGGTCGTGAACAGAGCGTAGCGCGGCAGTTGACCTCAACGCCCGGCAGTAAAAGCGGAGCTCAGTTCTCGCCTGATGGCAAAGAAGTTTTTTACATCGATCAGGGGCGTATTCAATCCATTACGTTGGATCGGCGCGAACCAAAACCGCTGAGCATAACGGCCGAAATGGATGTTGATTTCAACGACGAAAAGGTGCAGGTTTTTCGGCAGGCGTGGGATGTTCAGAACAAAGGATTTTATGATTCTACCTTTCATGGCATCAATTGGAAAGCGATTCGCACTGAATATGAACCGCTGGCCGCTGGCGCTCGCACACCCGACGAACTACGTCGACTGATTAGCCTGATGCTCGGCGAACTGAATGCGTCGCATTCGGGTATTTCGGCACCGGCCGGTTCTATTCAGACAACAACAGGCCGGCTTGGGCTGCGTTTCGACCGAACAGAGTACGAAACTTCCGGTCGACTACGTATTACGGAAGTGGTTGACCTGGGACCAGCCGCTGTAGCAGGAACGATAAAGCCCGGCGACTATCTGCTGGCTGTAGATGATACCAAAATCAACGCGACGACAAACCTGGATCAACTGCTAGAAAACCAGGTTAATCGTCGGGTTACGCTCCAGGTTGCGTCATCAGCCAGTGCCCCTCCACGCGAAGTAGTACTACGTCCCGTCAATCTGACAACGGAAAAAGGCTTGCTTTACAAACAATGGGTTCAGCAGCAACGGGAGTACGTTAACAAAATCAGCAGCGGGCGGCTCGGCTACGTTCATCTGTATGATATGTCAGCGGAATCACTGGCGCAGCTGAATATCGACCTGGATGCGGATAATCACGCGCGTGAAGGCGTGGTAGTTGATGTTCGTAACAACAATGGTGGCTTCGTGAACGCTTATGCGCTGGACGTATTTACGCGTAAAGGCTACATGGCCATGACGCCCCGTGGCTTACCTGCAGCTCCGGCAAGAACACAGTTAGGCCAGAGGGCATTGGAAAGCCCCACAATTTTGGTAACGAATCAACATTCGCTTTCAGACGCGGAAGATTTTACAGAAGGATACCGTACGCTTAAGTTGGGTAAAGTGGTCGGTGAGCCTACGGCTGGCTGGATTATTTACACTTCGGCAGCCCAACTCATCGATGGGTCAAACGTACGATTGCCTTTTATTAAAATTACTGATAACGCAGGCAAAAACATGGAACTAGCTCCCCGCCCGGTCGACATTATGGTTGTACGTCCGATTGGCGAGAGTTATACTGGCAAAAGCATTCAGTTAGATAAGGCAGTCTCCGAATTGCTCAAAGAGCTGAACGATGCGAAATCGTCAAAGGTCAGCAGCGGAAAATAAGCAAAACATAACAACTGGCCGATTGTGATCGGATGGCCATAATCGGCCAGTTGTTAACCGTTTTAGGTCATTTAGTAAGTGCGGCTCTTTGCTGGCTAACGTAATACGTAGCTTTCAGGCCTAAACAGACAAACTATGTCTTTTATTCACACACTTATTATCTGGCTACCAGCTTATTTAACCATGACAATCTCAAACGGTCAATCCATCCCGAAATCTATTACCGGAGAATATTATTTAACTGACGTTCGCGAAGTTGGCTCTGGCATCAAGCTTAATCCCGACGCTACGTTTGAATTTTTCTTTGCGTACGGTGCGCTGGATCGCTTTGGCAGTGGCACCTGGAAACAACATGGAAGCCAGATCATCCTGACAAGCCGACCACGACCCGAGAAAGATTTTGCACTCGTCACTAGCCAGACGGTTCCCGGCAACAAACTGACGATACGTATCATTGATTCGAATAAGCACTTGCTGCGCTACGTATCCATTGTTGCCCAAAACGATACAGATGTGCTACACGAAACAACCGATGCAGAAGGAAAAGTTAGTTTTGCCCGACAAGCTCTGAAGTCAATTTCACTACGCTTTGAATTATGTCCGGATCGGTATTCCGTTTTTGAGGTTACGAACCAGACACACAACTATTACGAGTTTCGATTTGAGCCCTGGATCTCCGAAGTTTTCTTTGAGAACGTAGTGTATACACTCTCAGAAGGCGAACTCAGCGGGCCGCATCCCTTACTGGAGCCGGGAAAAACGTATTCGTTCGAGCGTAACTAACGTAACAACCACAGGCAAAAACAAACAGCCCACTCCGATCGATCGGAGTGGGCTGTCTGCTGTGAAAAAGTGGATTAACGGCGTCCGCCACCGATGTCTACGCCAACCTTAATTCCTAAGTATGCGTTTTCAGTGGTGACTTCCAGAGCCGATGTATTGTTCTTACTGGTTGGTACAGCATTGTATTCAACAGAAGCAACGAAGTGACCAGCTTTAATACCGCCCCGAATCATGCCGCCAAATTTGGTATCGCTTACTAGTTCAATGTTCCGGTTTGGCTGTCCATTGCTGCTGATAACAACCGTACCACCCGCACCAATTGTATACAAACCAGCCCCTACGCCAAGAAAAGGCCGAACGCCACCAGTTCCGAACAAATAGCTACCGGTGAGCAGATAGGATGCAAATGCGCCTACATCACCTGTGTACGTATTGCCATTTTGTTGTACTCCCCGCGCAACTGAAGCCAGTTCCAGACGAAGGCCCAGATCGAAATTATCAGAAAGGCCATATTTGGGCTCTACGGCAGCCAGAAACCCGCCTGATACGCCTGCGTTAAGGGGTTTGGCATAGCCAACAGATACATTTACTTTAAACGGTTTGTACTCCTGAGCGGTGGCAGAGATTGCAACCAGCATCAATAATCCTGCAAGATAAACTCTCATAGCTGTAGTGTTAAATAGTGAAGTTTTGGAAAACTGGCATTATAACTGAGCTCTGAGTAATCTTGTTTAATTTTTATGTTTATTAGTTTAGCGTTAAATAATGTACACACAACTATACTGGCTGAAAATCAGATTAAAAGACGCTACCTTTATTTGACTCGATTAAATACGAATAAATCATTAAACGCCCACCTACCGTCCTTTTGCATTCCCCGCTGAATAACGAGCTGATCGGGCGAACGCTTTTCGTAAATGATGCGGATAGAGCCATCTTCTTTTTCAAAAAGGGCTTTGTCTTTACTAGCCTCTATAAACTTGTAGCAATCCGATTTATCCTTCTCCTCCTGCCCTATCAGACCAGGCTTAAAATGTTTGACGAGTACGATTGGCCCCTGTTCGGTTTGTTCAAAAATTAGCATTTCATACATCGTAACCTTGCTATCCTTCATCATTCGCATAAACCCTGTCAGGTTGTCGCCTTCTGGAGCTACCCAGGAAGCATCAATTGGCCCGCCATTGAACGTACCGCGCCAGCGCCCTTCCATAAAACTAACATCGGCCAGAGAACCTTTTTGGGCGTAGGTAGTAAACGATGCCAAAAAACAGATCAGTAAAAATTGGGTAAAGCATGTAATTTTCATGTAGGCCTGGGTTAACGTATAATTTAAACAGTAAGCTATAGAGTTGAGCTATTTACCTGTTAAGTGCGTTTTTTGTCCTCCTTCTTTTCACAACCTTCCTAACTTCTTCCGTGTTTATTAGATGATTATCAACCCATACATTCCCACCCAACCATGGATTTTGTTGATTATTACAGCGTTCTGGGCATCCCTAAAACAGCCTCAGACGAAGATATCAAGAAAGCGTACCGTAAACTGGCCCGTAAACACCATCCGGACCTCAATCCAAATGACGCGGAAGCTAACAAGAAATTTCAGCAGATTAACGAAGCCAATGAGATTCTGAGCGATCCGGAGAAACGGAAGAAATACGACCAGTATGGCAAAGACTGGCAACATGCCGAGCAGTTTGAGGAAGCCCGACGGCAGCAACAGCAATACCGTCAGCAGTATGGTCAGGACGGAGGACGCGAATACGACTTCTCGGATGGGTTCGGTGGAGCCGACTTCTCAGATTTTCTTTCGTCCATGTTCGGGCAGGAAGGAGGGCCAGGTAGAGGACGTCAGGTTAAATTCAAAGGGCAAGATTATCAGGCCGAACTTCACATCAACCTGCGCGATGCTTACGCAACGCACAAACAGACATTAACCGTCGATGGTAAGAATATTCGGATTACGGTTCCGGCAGGTATAGAAAACGGCCAGAAAATTAAGCTGGCAGGATACGGTTCACCTGGCGTTAATGGTGGCCCCAGTGGCGACTTGTACATTACGTTTGTTATCGCCGATGATGCCCGCTACAAGCGCAAAGGCAACGATATTTACGTTGATGAAGAAATTGACCTATATACCGCTATGCTGGGCGCAGAACGTATTGTGGAAACGATGGATGGCAAAGTCAAACTGACCGTCAAACCCGAAACCCAGTCAGGAACGAAAGTTCGGCTCAAAGGCAAAGGTTTTCCAGTTTATAAGCAGGACGGTACGTTCGGAGATTTGTACATTACGTGGCAAGTAAAACTCCCGACCAACTTAACCGAGCAGCAGAAAGAGTTATTCCGTCAGTTAGCCGCTCTTTAACCTATTGAACTTATGCAAACGGCCCAATTAATTTCTGTCCGTGAGTTTTGCGTGCATCATCATGTCGAAATCACGTTTATCGAAACCTTAGCCAACAACGGCCTGATTGAAATCACAACGGTCGAGCGCGCGATTTATGTCCATCCGGAGCAGCTGGGCCGACTAGAGAAATTTGTTCGCCTGCATCAGGACCTCTCGATTCATACCGACGATCTGGACGTAGTAAGCGATCTCCTGGATCGTGTCGAAAGTCTGCAACAACAGGTCACTAGCCTACAAAATCGTCTGATCTTTTACGAACCTCTGTAAGAATTACTAGAACGCCCATGCGAACAACCCTGCCTTATTTATCTCTGCTATTTTTTCTTTACAGTTGCGGACAGCGCTCTTCAAAAACGGAATCAATTCAAACAACGGATTCGGTAGAAAATTCCATATCAATGGCTGCTTCTAAACCCGACACTATGTGTTTCCGGCAAGTTGTTGGCCGCGATTCCACTACGTTACAACTGGTAGTACAGGATTCGGCTGTAACGGGACAGTTGAACGTAGTGCCTTATGAAAAGGACCAGGCTCGCGGTTCTATTCAGGGTACGCTAACGAACAATCAGGTCATTGCTGATTGGCAACGGTCGGGTGAGGGCGTTACGCAGGCGTATAAAGTTATTTTTACTTTAAAAGGCGATGCTATCACCTGGCGCGAAGGCGAACGTATTGAGGAACAAGGCAAATGGGTGTTAAAAAATCCGACTCAGGGCTATGAATACGTATTAATGAAAACGGAGTGCCAATAAAATAGACTACTTACGATAAGCGTATTTTCAGTAATTGATTTAATTTGGCTTGATAGAATCTAGATAATTCAGCCGCCGAATGCATTTCCATCACTCTCATAAGCTTTTATTCATAACATCTTTCTTTCTGCTCACTGGCTTAACAATGGCGCAAACGCCGAAACGTCCGCGCGACTATGGCATTCGACTCGGTGTAATGCCGACCGGAGCACTTAATGCGATTACTGACGTACCAGGGGTGCAGGTGGGGCAGGTCACCCTCAAGCAGGGGCAGAACATACGAACGGGCGTAACGGCAATTTTGCCACATTCCGGAAACCAGTTTCAGCAGAAAAATCCGGCAGCTATTTATATCGGCAATGGTTTTGGAAAGCTGGCGGGCTTTAGTCAGGTAGACGAACTTGGTAACCTTGAAACGCCAATTGTGCTGACCAATACGTTGAGCGTTCCAGCAGCGGCTGACGCCTTAATTGATTATACATTGACACAGGCTGGTAATGAACAGGTTCGTTCGGTTAACGCGGTTGTTGGCGAAACAAACGACGGTTTTCTAAACGACATTCGTGGACGGCACGTAACGAAGCAGCACGTACTGGATGCGCTACGTCTGGCCAAAACTGGCCCAGTTGAAGAAGGGAACGTTGGTGCTGGGACTGGTACGGTTTGTTTTGGATTCAAAGGCGGCATTGGTACGTCTTCGCGGAAGTTACCCGCTTCGTTGAATGGTTATACCGTTGGCGTATTGGTACAGACGAACTTCGGTGGTACGTTGCAGATTGCCGGGGTGCCAGTTGGCGTAGATCTGGGCCGCTATTCATTCAAAGAAAACCTCGACGGATCGTGTATGATGGTTGTGCTAACCGATGCGCCCCTAGACGCCCGCAACCTCAAACGCCTGGCTAAGCGTGCGTTTATGGGGTTGGCGCGTACGGGAGGAATTGCCTCCAACGGAAGTGGTGACTACGTTATCGCCGTATCAACCGCTTACCAGATTCCCCACGAAACGATCAGTCCATTCGATGAAGTGAAGTTGCTACGTAACGATAACGTATCGGCATTATTTATGGCTGCTATTGAAGCTACGGAGGAAGCCATTATTAATTCACTTTTTGCCGCTCAAACGCTCACAGGTGATCAAGGCCATAAAGTTGATCAGCTGCCTGTCGAAAAAGTGGTTGATCTGTTGAAAAAAGCGGGACAGGCGCGGTAAATTTTCGATGGGATTAACAGGATCATTACTTCAGCAGACCAATCCTGTTAATCCTATTGAAAGAGATAGTTTATCGCCGTCCTTCCGCCACCCGCCACAATATTGTCGCCAATCCCGCAAAGGCTAATGCACCCAGTAACATATAACCACCTTCACCCAAGGCGTCAGCGAGGGCTGGCTCCAGCGTCATTGCGGCTAAGCCATTATAAATCGATTCGTTGACCGACAACAGGGCAACGCCGACACCGGCCAGCGCCCCACCTGCAACTAAACCCGTAGCAAAAAGATTTCCCTTTCCCAAATCAGCATCCTCCTCAACAATCCCTTTTCGCTTAGCATTCCAGTCCACAATAGCTTTGACAAGGCCACCAGTGAAAATTGGCAACGTAGTGGACAGTGGGAGGTATAACCCCACAGCAAAGGCTAACGCACTAACGCCTACCAACTCAAATACGAAAGCGATAAAGGCACCCACCAATACGAATTGCCAATCAAGATTAAACGACAGCAACCCCTTGATCAGCGTAGCCATCAGCGTTCCCTGAGGAGCCGGGAATTTATCGGAACCGATAGCATGTGTAATTCCCTGCGCCAGCAAATCCGGCGTAGGCGTATCCAGGATTTTTACCGTAGCGCCAACCACCAATGACGAGACAATAACCCCTATAAACAGCGCCATTTGCTGATATTTAGGCGTAGCGCCCACGAGATAGCCCGTTTTTAAATCCTGTGACGTACCACCTGCATTGGCCGCAGCTACGCAAATCATGCTTCCCACGACCAATACCGCCGGTTCATAAATCTTACCCGTCAGACCGAAGGCAATAAAAACGAGTGAGGTTCCCATAATTGTTGCAATCGTCATTCCCGATACGGGCGATGAACTGGACCCAATCAATCCCACGATTCGACTAGCAACCGTCACAAAAAAGAAACCGAAAACAATAACCAGAATAGCGATCAACAGCTTGGTTATAACAGAATCGCCAGGAATTTGAGGAAGTACTACCATCAAGGCCGCCAACACGATGCTGCCAACAATTACGATACGTACGCTCAGATCCTGTTCAGTACGCGGAGTACGTTTACTGGTGGCTAATGCATCTTCCTTTTCAATCGCATTAATGGATGATTTACTAAAACTTTGCTTAAACGAAGAAACAATCGTCGGAATCGTTTTAATCAGCGTCATAAAACCACCTGCCGTAACAGCTCCCGCACCGATTTGCCGAATATAAGCCCGATAGACGGCAGCAGCCGTATCCGTAAACGTGTGCGTCGCTGGATTCCACCCTCCTGGGCCACCTGCAGTTTGTAGATTTGCCAGATAACCAAGCTTTTGCAACTGCAACGCAATGGTATCGCCCGGTACAACCGAGGCCAGTAAAGGAATTAAACCCAGCCAGGCCAGGATACCCCCTCCAACCAACACGGCGGAAATACGGAAACCTATAATGTAGCCAACTCCTAAATATTCCGGTGTAATTTCTCCGGCTACCTGCGCCGATGGAAAGTACCGATTTGTCTGTTTAGTTGCCCAAACGGGTGCTTCAGCTATTACGTGCAATACTTTTTGCAGAAAAGCATAGAGCAAGGCAACTCCCAATCCCTGATAGGCTGTTTTGGCAAAATTACCCCCCTTCTCGCCCGCAATCAATACTGATGCACAGGCTGTTCCCTCGGGATAAGGCAACGTAGCATGTTCCTGCACAATCAATGACCGGCGTAGTGGAATCATCATTAACGTACCAATCAACCCGCCCAGAATCGCCAGAGTTAGAATAGTCCAGTAGTTAAAAAAATCGGCGCCACTCCCGTTCGTCAGAAACAAAAAACCTGGCATGGTAAACACAACTCCGGATGCAATACTTTCTCCCGCCGAGCCCGTCGTCTGAATAATGTTATTTTCGAGAATAGTTGTATTCAGAAACTTCCGGCCCAGAGAAATAGCCAGTACAGCAATCGGAATGGAAGCCGATACAGAAAGGCCCGCTTTCAGCGATAAATAAACCGTAGCCGCTCCAAATAATACACCAAATACCGCACCGGTAATGATCGCTTTTAGCGTAAACTCAGCGGGTGATTCAGTGGCAGGAACGAAGGGTTTGTGAGCAGGTGCGGGCTGGGACATAGTCGTAAAGATTTATCATGCAGATTCATAACGCATGACAAAGTAAGACATTCCCGATAGATACCGAAAAACAGCGGTAATTTTACTGCACCGCCCGCGTCGTATATTGATCCACCAGGTCGCTGGGATGGATTTCCAATACATGTGCCAACACCAGCAGAACAAGTGTTCGGGAGGCAATCCGGCGCGAAATACCGGCAATAGAAGCAAACAGATCGACCGTAATGCTACTGTGCTCACCGAGGTGTTGCATGAGCTTTTTCTCTTTTTCGCCATACGTAAAGCGAATGTCGCGATCGGCCTGTTCCCCTTTCAGGATTTCGCGTACTTCACGACTGGCCTGAACCGATTTGTCACCTACGCGCACGTAGGCCTTCTTATCGTCAGGATTAGCCGGATCGGGAATAACGTAGTGCGGGCGAGTTGGGCTACGGGGCACACGGATTACGAGAACTTCGCGTTCGTCGTAAAGCTGAACACGCTCGATGGTGTAAGAAATTCGCGGAAAACAATACTTGTTAATGGCACGAACAAGTAAATATTCATCTTCATCGGCGTATTTCAGTCCCGGAATAGTTTTGTTATCAGCGACGCCGATGAGCATGATACCACCGTTTGTATTAGCGAAGGCTACCACGCCCCGAATAATTTTCTCGGGATGGTTTGTTTTCAGCTTGAACTCTAAATTGCTCCCCTCTCCCCGTTTAACCAGGTTTTTGAGTGCTTGATAGTCCATAACCGATGGGTTCATCTGGTTGAGCA
The DNA here is from genome assembly GCF_048594605.1 of Spirosoma sp. Classification (GTDB taxonomy): domain Bacteria; phylum Bacteroidota; class Bacteroidia; order Cytophagales; family Spirosomataceae; genus Spirosoma. Next base: position 15,244 of record NZ_JBMDWV010000432.1, on the reverse strand, counting down.
CCGAATTGGGTCCTTCCGGACTGGGATAAATATACGGCTTTTCCACAAACATGCAAGAGTTTAGCCTACATCTCTATTTTACGTTGAAACCCGGTACTGTCAACCAACTTTTCGACGTAACAAACCGTTAGTAATTTGAATAAAGAAAATGTAGAATGAATAATCTAATCCATGTTGGCCGTTTCGCCTATTAAGCCGACATTACGGATCGTACATTATGCATCTACCTCAATAAACGTAAATATGTTGGTAAACGTTGCTTTGGTTTTAGGGACTTTTCTATTTATGGAAGGTGTGGCCTGGTTCACGCATAAATACGTAATGCACGGGTTTCTGTGGAGCTGGCATCGCGATCATCACAATCACCACAAAGGTTTTTTCGAAGTAAACGACCTGTTTGCGGTTGTATTTGCCCTGACTGCTATCACCCTGATCGGGACGGGCGTTGCCTATCCTGAACTGGATTTTCTAACCTGGATTGGCGCGGGCGTTACGTTATATGGTTTGTTTTATTTCGTGTTTCACGACATTATCGTTCACCGGCGTGTTAAAGTTAAGCTAGACACCAGCGGTCGATATATGCAGCGCATTATGCGGGCACACTACATCCATCACAAAGTGCACACCAAAGAAGGCGCTGAGGCTTTCGGTTTTCTGTATGCGCCGAAAAAATATGATCGGTCGGTGAAAGGACCGAAAACAGAAAGCCAATCAAGCAAAACGGCATCCTGAAGATAGTGCATCCACAAAGCACATGGCGAAGATTAATGATTTGTTCGCAGTAACGGAAAATTAATAAAAATAAAAAAGGTGTAATCCAGATTGTTGGGGTTACACCTTTTTGTCGAAAACGCCCTGATGAATTAATATTCGTCTTCGTTGAAAAAGAAGTCATCTTTGGTTGGATAATCCGGCCAGATTTCTTCAATGCTTTCATAGGGTTGCCCGTCGTCTTCAAGCTCCTGTAAGTTTTCAACAACTTCAAGAGGAGCGCCGGAGCGAATAGAATAGTCAATCAATTCGTCTTTAGTGGCAGGCCAGGGGGCATCTTCCAGGTAGGATGCCAGTTCGAGTGTCCAGTACATAGTGTGTTCGTATTTAGTGTCTGTTTTTCAATGAGGGTGCAAAAGTAAAAAAATCGTTAATATCCAAGCTATTTTACGCAAAAATGTTCATTTCAGCTACCTCAATGGGATTTAGGCGTTTAACGTGAAATTATTTCTTTTGTTTTAGGTTTTATTTTCAAGGCTTCACTTTCAGGAGCAGCCATCGCCTAATTAGGATTCCTGTCCGTAGCTCCGAAACTCAGAACTTTGTTAATTATGCTTGTTGAAGTTTGCGCGTTTTCTCTTGAATCCTGCCTGACGGCACAAAAGGCCGGTGCCGGACGTATTGAATTATGTGGCGGATTAGCCGAAGGTGGTACTACGCCAAGTGCGGGTCTGATTCAACTGGCCCGTCAGCATTTAACCATTCCGTTCTACGTCATGATTCGGCCGCGCGGGGGAGATTTTTCTTACTCTGAAACCGAACTGGACGTAATGAAGGCCGATATTCTCCTGGCTAAAACCCTGGGAGCGAATGGTCTTGTATTAGGTGTTCTACAGGTCGATGGCACTGTCGATGAGTTCAGAACACGAGAACTAATTGAATTGGCGAAGCCCTTGCCCGTTACGTTTCACCGCGCCTTCGATATGACACGCGATCCGCTCGAAGCGCTGGAAGCCGTCATCCGCACCGGAGCCGAACGTATTTTAACTTCCGGACAGCGACAAAACGTTGAGTTAGGAATCTCTACGCTACGTCAGCTTACTCAGCAAGCTGCCAAACGTATTGAAATTATGGCAGGAGCGGGCGTGAATGCGCAGAATGCGCATTCATTAATCGATGCTGGAGTTGATGCCCTGCACTTGAGTGGTAGTGCAAAAGAAGATAGCCGAATGACTTACCGACAACCAGCGGTTTCTATGGCCTCTGGCGTACCGGACGAATATGAGTATGTAGAAGCAAAGGAAGAAAAAATTCGGGGCGTGGTGCAGATCACAACACAATAGCGCGGTTTCCTGAAATAAATACCCGATCGTTAAAAACCAGCTTCAGCGCCTGCGATAAAACGATTTTTTCGACGTCACGTCCTTCCGTTGCCATATCAGCGGCCGTTTGGCGATGATTTACTTCTTTAACATCCTGCGCAATAATAGGCCCTTCATCTAAATCATTATTAACAAAGTGGGCCGTAGCCCCAATAATTTTTACCCCTCTCTCGTAAGCTTGCCGATATGGATTTGCGCCAACAAATGCAGGCAAAAATGAATGGTGAATATTAATGATCCGGTTCGGAAAATGATTGACAAAATCAGCGGTCAGAACCCGCATGTATTTGGCTAGAACAAGGTACTCCGGCTCGTAAATGGAAAGCGTTCGCAAAATGGCTTCTTCATGCTCTTCCCGTGTTTTACGCTCGTGCGATACGTAGTGAAAAGGAATACCAAATTTGCTGACTAACGGCTGCAAAATATTATAATTACTAATAACTGCCAGAATATCAGCATCTAACTCATCGAAGGCGTAGCGAATTAACAGCTCGGCTAAACAGTGGTGCTCTTTCGTCACCAACACCACAATGTTTTTCTTCCGCTTCGGATTCAGGCGAAATGTGATACCTGATTGATTAACTGACTTAGGCAAGGTTGTTTTTAATTCGGTCAACAAAGCTTCATTATCAAACGTACCCTCAAATTCGGTGCGCATAAAAAACTGTCCCGATGGACTGACGTATTCATCATTATGAATAATATTCAGATTATGCCGAAACAGCACGCCCGTTACGTGGTAAATCAACCCCTTGCTATCGGGGCCATCCATCAGGAGAACATGTTTATTGGAAACGGTCATATGTGGTTTTTAATAAATTGATTAAAAGTAGCGAATACCAACCGTTTATTCCTTTATTTTGGGCCATAAGCCTCCCAATCTATGATAAACCGACGTCGTTTTTTAACCCTTGGCTCGTTTGCAGGGTTAATCCCTTCTTTGTCGTTCAAGCCGCTAAATTCATTTGTTCATTCTAAATCAGCCCATACGTCTATAACCGATTCTTTGGCACCAGGGCCTATAGTTATTTCAACCTGGAAGCAACCAAAAGCCAATGCAGCGGCTCAGGCTGCTTTAGACAAAGGAGGCAGTGCTCTGGATGCTGTTGAAGCAGGGGTTCGTATACCCGAAGCTGATCCTGAAGATATGAGCGTCGGATACGGAGGTCGTCCTGACCGTGATGGCCACGTTACGCTCGATGCCTGTATTATGGACGAGAAAGGAAATGCTGGTGCTGTTACGTTCCTTGAACACATCATGCATCCAATTTCCGTAGCGAGGGCAGTTATGGAAAAAACCCCGCATGTGATGCTCAGTGGCGAAGGGGCACTAAACTTTGCGTTGTCTCAAGGGTTTAAGAAAGAGAATCTGCTCACGAAAAAAGCTGAAAAAGAGTGGCGCGAGTGGCTCAAAACCGCAAAATACAAACCCATTGCCAACATCGAACGGCACGATACAATTGGCATGTTAGCCATCGACAGTAAAGGAAATATTTCTGGAGCCTGCACAACCAGTGGCCTGGCGTACAAAATGCGTGGCCGGGTTGGCGATTCACCTATTATCGGTGCCGGTTTATTTGTCGATAACGAAATCGGTGGAGCGTGTGCCACCGGCCTCGGCGAATTGGTGATGCGTACTTGTGGGTCTTTTTTGGTTGTTGAACTAATGCGCCAGGGCCGAACTCCTCAGCAGGCTTGCGAAGAAGCCGCACTACGTATTGTGAAGAAGCAGGATTACAAAGACATACAGGTTGGTTTCCTGGCCGTAAACAAAAAAGGTGAGTTCGGCGCTTACAGTATTCAGCCCGGTTTTAACTACACGTTGACGCAGAATAAAAAGACACAGGTAACTGATGCAAAATCATACTTGAAATGAACAAGTTTTTCTTTTATTGTTTATAGTACTTAATTGCCGTGCAAAGAGCCAGTAATCATTGGTACTAAACTGTTATTAAAATTAAGCAATACATTGGAATCGGTATTTTCAACATCGAAGCGCAAGCTCCTACTCGAAGTCGCCTGGGAGGTATGTAATCAGGTAGGTGGAATTTATACGGTTATTCGGTCGAAAGTGCCAGCAATGGTCGAGAAATGGGACGATAACTACGTAGCGTTAGGGCCTTATTTTCCGCAACGATCCGCGGCTGAATTTGAACCGATTACTGAACCAGACGAAACAGAAATTGGTCAGACGGTTCGTAAAATGCGCCAGATGGGCTATCATGTTGAGTACGGGTATTGGCTGGTGACGGGTCGGCCACGGGTGGTTCTATTTGACATTAACAGCGTCAGCGCGGAACAGCTCAATCAGATAAAAACGCAGCTCTGGCTGAATTACCAGTTATCTACGCTCAATATTGAAGATCTTGTCAACCAGACAATTGCGTTTGGCGAGATGGTCAAGCTTTTTATTACACTATTGGCCGAAGATCATGCTCGCCGGGTTGATTTTGTTGCGCACTTCCACGAGTGGATGGCCAGTACTGGTCTGCCTGATTTACGGCGTAATAATGTAAAAGTAGCCACTGTATTTACTACGCATGCGACCATGCTCGGGCGGTATCTGGCACAAAATGAAGCGGGTTTCTACGGAAAGCTTCCTTTTTTCGACTGGAAACGGGAAGCCCAGCACTACGGCATTGAAACACAGGCAACCATTGAACGATTGGCCGCGCTTCAATCTCACGTATTTACAACAGTCAGCGACGTAACGGCGCGCGAATGCGAAGTTTTCTTAGGCCGAAACCCAGACTTAGTTTTACCAAATGGCCTGAACGTTACACGGTTTGCGGCTGTCCACGAATTCCAGAATCTCCACGTTCGCTATAAACAGAAGATTCACGAGTTTGTGATGGGACACTTCTTCCAGAGTTATTCGTTCGACTTGGAAAAAACGTTATATTTCTTCACATCCGGCCGATTTGAGTTTTCCAATAAAGGGTATGATCTCACGCTCGAAGCGCTAGCCCGCTTAAACTATCGGATGCGTCAGGCTAATATGGACACTACGGTGGTCATGTTTATGGTTACAAAACAGCCATATACATCCATTAACCCCGACGTATTGCATTCGCGCGCATTGCTCGATGAAATTCAGGAAACCTGCGAGAGTATTGAAAAACAAGTTGGTGAACGATTATTCCACGCAGCGGCATCCAATACGCAAAGCACTTCCTTGCCTGACCTGAATAATTTCGTAGATGAATACTGGCGACTTCGACTTCGACGTACCGTACAAAGCTGGAAGACAAAACATCTGCCGCCTTTTGTGACCCATAATCTGGTTAATGAAGATGCTATGACGCATTTCATTCGGCAGGCTAACCTGGTCAACAACGAATATGACCGGGTTAAGATCGTTTATCACCCTGACTTCATCGCTTCTACAAATCCCCTGTTTGGGCTTGATTACAGCCAGTTTGTACGCGGTTGTCACCTTGGTGTTTTCCCCAGTTATTACGAACCCTGGGGTTATACACCACTGGAGTGCGTTGTGCGTGGAATTCCGACCGTAACGAGCGACCAGTCGGGCTTTGGCGATTTTATTATGCAAATCATGCGCGATTACGAAAATCGCGGTATTTATGTTATTAATCGCCGTACACAATCGTTTAACGAAGCCGCCGATCAATTAACCGACGTACTGTACCGGTTTGTCCGGATGGCGCAGCGAGACCGTATCAAGCAGCGTAACCAGGTCGAAAGCATTGCTGAAGTGTTTGACTGGAGCAGCCTCCGCTCATACTATGATACAGCTCATGATTTGGCGTTGAAACGTAAGAAACCCTGAGCAACGGTAAACTGCCTCAAAGACGATGTGTAGCATTTGAGGCAGTTTACGTTATTTTTATCCATGATCAAGATTGGCATTATCAACGTTTCAGATCGGGCGAGCGCAGGTGTTTACGAAGATATTCCCGGAAAAGCGGTTGTCGGTTTTCTAACGGATTGGCTTACCAGCGTCTGGGAACCCGTCTACCGCGTTATTCCTGATGAGCAGGATCAGCTCGAAGCAACAATGATTGAACTGGCCGATCAGGAAGGCTGCTGTTTAGTTGTTACAACCGGTGGTACTGGACCAGCGCTACGTGACGTAACGCCCGAAGCAACGGAAGCTGTCTGCCAGAAGATGATGCCCGGTTTTGGTGAACTGATGCGCCAGGAGAGCCTACGCTACGTACCAACGGCCATACTATCGCGCCAAACAGCTGGTATCCGCAATCAAACGCTTATTCTGAACCTACCGGGCAAACCAACGGCTATTGGTCAGTGCCTGTCAGTTGTGTTTCCAGCTATCCCCTATTGCATCGACCTTATAGGCGGACCATTTCTCACAACCGATGAAGCAAAAATGAAAGTGTTTCGGCCAAAAAATTCGTGAATTCGTCCGATTGGCTTTATTTCGGAAAACTTACTTTTCCCATTGTCACGCTCGGAACGCCCTGCCTTTGCCCGAAATATGTAGTGCCTCCTGCCAAACTTTCATTCGCCAGTACAGCAAATAGTACTGCCTCCTTCGCATCACCATTAATTCCTAACTCATCGGTACGTCCGAAATTAAAGTCGGGTAGTTGCTGCTGAATCGCCTTGGTCAGTACGGGGTTGTGCATACCTCCCCCACTCATGTATACGTGGTATTTTTCGGTCTGAATGACTACACGCCTGATGGCCTCAACGATTGTATCAGCACTAAACTGAACGAGCGTTGCCATGAGGTCAGCATGATTTAGATGATTGGTCTGACTACGCGTTTGCGCATCCTCGACATAAGTTACATTAAAAACTTCAGGTCCAGTTGTTTTTGGAAAAGGTGCGTCGAAGAATGGGTTGGTTTTCAACGCCTGAAGCAAGTCAGAATTTATTTTTCCCTGAGCAGCTAATGTCCCGTCTTTGTCATAAGGCTTGTTTAGCAACTTCCGTGCATACGCATCCAAGAGCGTATTGCCAGGGCCTGTATCTGTTGTAAAGACATCTCCGGCATTGCCATCGGCAGGTAAATATGTAAAGTTGGCAATGCCCCCCATGTTGAGTAAAATGCGGTTTTCGCCCGCTTTTGAAAACATGAAGTAATCACCATAAACAGCTAATGGAGCCCCTTCACCCCCATGGGCAATGTGCTTTTGGCGGAAATCACTGAATGTAATAATGCCCGTTTCGGCCGCTACGTGATCACCATCGCCGATTTGAAGCGTTGCATTGGGGAACTTATCAAGTCGATGCTGACTTTTGGGTGCGTGATAGACAGTCTGTCCGTGACTGGCTACAATATCTATGTCGCCGGGATTGAGGTTCCAATCCTGTAAACAACTGAGAATCATCTGGCCGTGCATTCGCCCGATATAAGGATTTAACAAACAAAGTTGCTCAAATTCGATTTTGCTTTTAGCGAAAATGGTACGTATATCGGCTTTTACTTGATCGTCGTAGGGTACCGTAGCAAATCGTTCGAGTTTGATTTGAGTTGTGGAGCCTTGACCTGAAATACGGCATATAGCTATGTCGAGGCCATCTAGCGAAGTACCAGACATCAAACCGATAATCCGGCGTTCAGGCTTCCGGGCAATGTCGTATAAGTGCTGAATGTGTGAGTTCATTTTAGGGTAGTTTTCACCATGGACGGTTTACAAGTGTGCTATCTCTGAAATCCTGACTGATTGGATTGGCAAACTACTGAAAACTGTAAACCGCAAACTATAGGGCACATGGATTTCTGGGGTACCGAGCAATTTTCTTTTTTTGAAAGTATACTTTTTTCTGTTTTAGGCCGAACGGTTGATGTTATCGACACTCAATTTTTATCAGGGGGAGATATTAATACAGCTGCTCAGGTGTTTGCATCAGAAGGCATATTTTTCATTAAATGGAATCAGTTTGAGCAACCAGATAACCAGAATATGTTTGAGACGGAAGCTTTGGGGCTCGAGTTACTACGTCAGGCGAAGGCTTTTCAAGTGCCGCAGGTGATCGGTTATGGCCAGCACGGAGACAAATCCTATTTGATTCTTGAATACATTGAACCGGGCAAACCTACTAAATCCTACTGGGAGACCCTGGGCCAGTCGTTAGCTACATTGCATTCGCACACACAAGCTAAATTCGGCTTACATTTCAATAATTTTATTGGTTCGTTACCACAAACCAATACGTTGACGGCCAATGGATATGACTTCTTTTTCGAGCAACGGCTGTTGCCACAGGCAGGTTTAGCATTATATAAAGGGCTATTGCCTAAAAACGTATACGACGCTCTTTTTCGCCTTTACAACCGCTTACCCGATTTACTTCCCGACGAACGACCGGCTTTGCTTCATGGCGATTTGTGGTCAGGAAACATACTGGTTAATGAGACTAGTAAACCTGCTCTGATTGACCCTGCTGTTTATTACGGATTTCGCGAATCAGAACTTGCGTTTACCAGATTGTTTGCCGGATTTGATGAGTATTTCTATGATGCGTATGATGAAGCTTTCCCGCTTCAGCAGGGATTTAATGAACGGGTTGCTATTTACAATCTTTACCCGCTACTGGTTCATGTGAATCTGTTTGGCTCAGGTTACGTTAGTGGTGTAGAACGCGTACTAAAACAATTTTAGTCAACAGTGGTCAGTTGTCGCTAGCGAAGCCAAATGAATCTTCAACTGAAACCCGTTGATTATCGATTTTTTATGGAAATTACTTCTTTTGAACAGTTTGAACTGAATCGGCAGCTACTCAATGCCGTAACCGAACTTGGCTATACAGAACCGACCCCCATTCAGCAGAAAACAATTCCGCTGAGTTTGGAAAATCATGACGTACTGGGTATTGCGCAAACCGGAACGGGTAAAACAGCTGCTTATTTACTACCGCTGTTGATGAAGATAAAATATCCACAGGGTACCAATCCTCGCGCGTTGATTCTGGCTCCAACGCGCGAACTGGTCATGCAGATCAATGAAGCTGTCAGCGCAATAGGAAAATATACGGGGCTTCGCCATCTGGCACTTTATGGCGGTCTTGGCCCCAAAACACAAATTGAAGCACTCCAAAAAGGCGTTGATTTGCTGGTGGCAACACCCGGTCGCTTTCTAGACCTTTATCGACTTGGTGAAATTGTCACGAAAGACATTCGCACAATGGTGCTGGATGAAGCCGATAAAATGATGGATATGGGCTTCATGCCTCAGATTCGGTCTGTTCTTGAAGTAATTCCAACGAAGCGACAAAATCTTTTATTTTCGGCCACTTTCGGCGGACGCGTAGAGCGCTTATCCGCTGAATTTCTGGAAGCTCCTATCAAAGTTGAGGTCACTCCCCAGGCATCAACAGCCGACATGGTCAGTCAGGTGATTTATGAAGTGCCTAATTTTCGGACAAAGGTTAATCTCCTCGACTATTTGATTAATAAAGATGCCTTTCAGCGGGTGATCATCTTCGCTCGTACGAAAAGCACTGCCGAAAACATTTATAAATTTCTTGCTCGTAAGGTTGTTGAGTCTGACAGGATTCGGGTTATTCATGCCAACAAAGGCCAGAATACACGCATAAACGCGATGGAGGCCTTTAAAGAAGGCAATATTCAGGTTTTGGTAGCGACAGACGTAGCAGCCCGAGGAATAGACGTAGCGCAGGTGAGCCATGTCATCAATTTCGATTTACCGCTAATCTACGAAGATTATGTCCATCGTATCGGTCGAACCGGACGTGCTAATCATACCGGAGAAGCCATTACGTTCCTGACAATGGCTGAAGAGTACCATGTACAGAAGATTGAGAGAATTATTCGCATGACGATTCCCAGAAAGCCGTTGCCGACTGAAGTTGAGGTTATGGAAACGCCATTCGATGAGCAACAAGCGATGCTACGTGAGATAGACGAACAGCGACGTAAGGAAGATCCTACATTTCTGGGCGCTTTTCACGAAAAAAAAGCCAAGAATCTGCCCAATGCAAAAGATCGGTTAAAAGCTAAATCTAAACTACCTGGCAGTAAGAAAGCAGCTTCGCAGGGTAATAATGGTCGGTCTGGTGCAGCAAATCGTAAAACAGGAACGCCTGTTTCGGCTGTAAAGCGCTCAGGTTCACGGGGCGGGCGTCGTTAATTTGTCGATAATGTACTAATTTAGATTTCCCCTTCGTTTTATCGAGACATAGACTGTGCTACCGTAATTTCTATGATCGTTCGAATAAATCTGATTCAGTGGACTTTAGTAGTGCTGCCGTTTTTAGCGGTCGCACAACCTAAGCAGTTCGTTACATCGGCACGTTCTGGCGATTCCGTTCGGCAGTCCAGAACGGTGATTACGCCCACTGAAACAGTTACCCCTTCGACAGAAATTTCCTCCAGTAGTGACACCGATGCCACCCATATCTCGGTCAATACGTTACCTCTTTTCGGCGAACGCCCAAAAACTGCCGCCCAGATTGGCGAAGAAATTCATTTCCTGAACGATTGTGATCGTAATTTCGCTAGTCGCTCTGAAGCCAGCGATTTTTTTGCAAACCGGGGTTGGGACTACGTAGCGAATGGACAGTTAGACACGGCGGCCTATCGCTTCAACTTATCGTGGCTGCTTAATGACCGTAATGCTGACGCTTATTGGGGGCTTGGCGTTGTGTGCTATCAGAAGAATCAGCTACCCGACGCCATCCGAATGTTAAAAAGAGGGTTAGCTGTGGCCGACAGTAACGTGGTACTCATGACCGATCTGGCAACGGTAGAGATTAAACACTATCAGGATAAAGCTAACGCAGAGGCACTAACCGATGCAGAAAAGCACTTGCAGCGAGCAATAGGCATTAGCCCAGCAAACGCTACGTCTCATCAGAAACTTTCGGTTGTGTACTATCTGCGAGCTGATTATGCGAAAGCCTGGGACTATTTGCATCAGGCGCATCACCTCGACCTTTCCAGTCTTGATCTGGGTTATGTGAATGAGTTGCTCGCTAAACAGCCCGATCCTAAAGGAATCTTTAAGTAATGAGTCGATAGTCAGGATTTGTCAGTTACTGACACTGGAGATTCCTGACTATCGACTATCTATTTATTCTACGTACAGTACTTCATTGGCCAGAAAATCCTGATACGTCCGTTCGATCCCTTCTTTCAGTTCAGTAGTATGCTTCCAGCCCATTGTGTGCAACCGCGATACGTCCATTAGTTTACGCGGTGTTCCGTCGGGTTTGTCTGTATTCCAGCGCAGTTCGCCTTCGAAGCCGACAGTCTCTTTAACCATTTCTGCCAGTTCGCGAATCGTTACGTCCTCGCCTGTACCAATGTTAACAAACAATTCATCATTGTAATGCTCCATCAGATAGAAGCAGGCATCAGCCAGATCATCAGCATGAAGGAATTCACGTCGTGGTGAGCCTGTTCCCCATACCTCAACGAAAGGCTGCTCATTGATTTTTGCTTCGTGAAACTTTCTAATCAGGGCTGGCAGTACGTGTGAACCGTTCAAATCGTAGTTGTCGTTTGGCCCGTAAAGATTTGTGGGCATCGCTGAAATGAAATTGCAACCGTACTGGCTACGGTAGGCTTCACACAACTTAATTCCCGTGATTTTAGCAACAGCATATGGTTCGTTTGTCGACTCCAGATAACCACTAAGCAAGTATTCTTCTTTTAAAGGCTGTGGAGCCATTTTTGGATAAATACATGACGAGCCAAGGAACAGTAATTTAGTAACTTCTGTTTGATAAGCGCTATGAATGATGTTTGATTCAATCATCAGATTATCATACAGAAATTCAGCACGATACGTATTGTTTGCCAGGATACCACCCACTTTAGCAGCAGCCAGAAATACATATTCAGGCCGCTCTTGCTCAAAAAAGTCGGCTACACTCGTCTGGTTACGTAGGTCCAGCTCTGATGAAGTGCGTGTAATTATGTTAGTATATCCTTCGGCTTGAAGTTTACGGACGAGAGCCGACCCGACCATTCCCCGGTGTCCGGCAACATATATACGGGCTTCTTTTTTCACAAGAATTGGTTTTTTAGATTAGCCCGCCATGGATTGAGCGGTGCAGTTATAAAATAATATGGCTTCAGAAAGCGTTGCAAAACTAACAAACTTCGGGCACCAATCGTTTGCTCATGCTATGTTTGCTACTAATTTGAACCGAACATTTTCGCTTCTTTTTCTGACAATTACGGTCAGAACGGCTGTACTTGCACAAAGTCCCGCCACTGCTCCAGCCTCATTTACTACGGCTTCGAAACCAGTGTTGGCTCCGTCTGGAGCTCCGCCGTCGCCTTTGTCCGCCTTTTCGTCAGTACCGTCTTCGCTAACAACGCTTGGTTTACCAACTATGTCGTCTTTAAAAGAACAGAAAGATGCTTACGTAGCGGGAATTATGCCTGATTTAGGATTAAAAGTAAAACAACTTAAAAAACTCAAGGCTGACAAGAAAAGTAAACAAAAATTGGCAAAGACGGAATATGAAGGTTTGTCAATGGTAAAAGCGTATACAAAATTCGGTAGTGGCGATCGAACAATCGTTGAAGAGTTTTACGTACTACGTGATAACGATGCGGTGAAGCCGCTTCCTTATGTAAGAGATGTTTTTCGTTATTATCAGAAATCAAGTCGGGTAACGAGTTCAGTCATCAAGGATGAAGGTACAGGTCTCCTGCTGCATGGCCCTTATCGACGTTATCAGAACGATGCTCTGATTGAGGAAGGTCATTACTACGCTGGCATGAAAGATGGCCGCTGGGAGAAATATGACGCAAAGTTTATGCTAACCGATAAAACTCATTGGCATCGGGGCGTACCGGCAGAATCTCAGCTGACCTATTATGATTCAACGCATCGTAAGATCAAAGAGATTATTCCGATGGAATATGGTAAAGTGAAAGGAACATACATGGCCTTTCATGAAAACGGTCTGTTGGCCCAGGAAGGCAAATATGAGAATGGTGTAAAAGTTGGCCGATGGACGGAGTATTACCCTATTAATCCAAGCGGCCGGCGGATGCGTCGTAAACTGACTCAATACGCCAGCGACCAGTGGGATACTGCTTTTGAACCGTATACCATTACTGAATGGGATGAAAAAGGAAAGGTAACGTACGAGCGGGCTAAAGAGAAAGTTATTCAGGACGATGAAACAGAAAATTAGTCGATAGTCAGTGTCTATCGACTTTCGCCCAGCGCACCTTACACAACTTTCGCTGGGTTTCCGAATACAGTTGCACCAGCCGCTACGTTCTCTACAACAACCGAGCCCGCTCCTACGCGGGCATTTTTGCCAATAGTGACGCCTGCCACAATCGTTGCCCCGGTTCCGATGAAAGCGCCTTCCTCAATAGTTACCTCACTACTGATCAGGCTGCCAGTTCCGATCTGAATATAATTGCCAAGTGTAGCCTGGCTTTCAATAACCGCTCCCGATTGAATAATGCAATGTTGCCCAATTTCGGCGAAGGGGTTAATAACCGTCCGGGCAGCAATCAGATTTCCGTGGCCGATTGAGGCCATTATCGATATGGTTGCCGTATCGTGAATAGCATTAACTGGCTGCACCTTTCGTCGTTCATTAAGCATTTTAACCAAACGTTTTCGGACGCGAGTGTCGCCGATAGCTATAAATGCTTCACACTTATGGCCTATTAATTTCAAGAAGCCATCATCGTCTGTTTCTCCCAGCACAGACACGTCCCCGAACTGTTTTCCGTGTAGGTTTTTATTATCATCCAATAAGCCATACACCACTACGTTGTTTCGCTGAAACAGGTCTAAAGCCGTTACGCCAAGGCTCCCCGCACCGAAAATAAGCACTGGATTCTCCATTTTTTGTGGTCTGTTAAGTTAATATGAATAACCGCTCCCATAGAGTGGCGTTCTTGTCAATTTGGTAACATTTCAATAATTCTTACTTCACAGGAGATACGTAGTTTCGTTCATGCAATTACGTACGCAATTCCGCACAATTGTGCTTTCTGATATCCACCTTGGCACTACGGGATCAAAAGCCAAAGAAGCCACTGAATTTTTGCGTAATTACTCCTGTCAGAAACTCATTCTTAATGGTGATATCGTTGACGGCTGGCAACTGAAACAATACGGCACTTGGAAGAAAAAACATACTGCTTTTTTTAAAACGGTTTTAAAGCAAATCGTTCATTATAACACCAAAGTTATTTATCTGCGCGGCAACCACGACGATTTTCTGGATCAGATTATGCCGCTCAAAGTAGGCAGAAACTTCTCGATTCGTAAAGATTACACGTTGACCAGCGATACCAGAAAATTTTATGTAACACATGGCGATGTATTTGACTCTATCACGTCGCAAATGAAATGGCTGGCTTATCTGGGAGATCTTGGCTATACTTTCCTCCTGTGGATCAATAAGTTCTACAATAATTACCGAACCTGGCGAGGCTTACCTTATTATTCACTTTCGCAACGTATCAAATCCCGCATTAAGCACGCCGTCAATTACATCTCTGATTACGAGCAAAAGTTAACTGAACTAGCGCGGGCTCGCGGTTGCGATGGAGTCATCTGCGGCCATATCCATCAACCTGCCATCACAGAGTTTGAGGGTATCATTTATATGAATTCCGGCGATTGGGTCGAATCGTTAAGCGCTTTAGTGGAAGACCACGATGGCAACTGGAGCTTACTTTACTACACATCCGATCTTTCTGAAGACGATACCGAGCCTGAACTGAAAGAATCGCGACTCAGGCTCGGTACCATCAACGGCGTTTCTGTTCCAACAAACTAATTCACTACGTTATGCGTGCTTTATTTTTAATACAGGGTGAAGGTCGCGGGCATTTGACGCAGGCATTATCACTAGCGCAAATGCTACGTATAGCTGGTCATGAAGTACTAGGAGCGGTGGTTGGCGTAACGGCAGAACGAGACGTACCAGCCTTTTTTAGCGAAGCTTTTAGTGCGCCAATCACACCTATTTTTAGTCCAGGACTGGTTTATAATGCAGGAACAAACGCACTGGAACCTTTTAAAACAACGATACAGGCCATCCAGAATATTCGACCGTTATGGAAAAGCCTGAAGCAGGTACATCATATTATTGAAACGCAACGCCCTGATGTAGTTGTCAACTTCTATGAAATGCTTGGAGGATTAACGTATGCTTTGTTACGTCCGTCAGTTCCAATGGTCTGTATTGCTCACCAGTACATGGTTTTT
>NZ_JBMDWV010000431.1:0-6986 GCF_048594605.1 Spirosoma sp. | reverse complement strand
GTCAGTAAATTATAATTGCGTGTTATTTCTGCTTCAATTTTAATGATCTCCTGTTGCTGTTCAACGCTGGGCACCTCCAGTTCAATATCTGCTATTTTCCCCATTGGCAGCGAAACATTCGCCATCCCCTTCATTAACGGTACTAAGACTTCGTCTTTATTATCCTGTAGATAAATGTGGAGGTATTTTGCTAGGATTAAGCTCTCATCTTTGGGAATAACGGCACATAGAATATTACCAAGTGCAAAAAAACCCTCTTGGTAATGTACTCGTTTCATACTGGCGTGGCCATGACCCGTTGATGACACCAACGGAATAATCACAGCTCCATTTGGTGCGTCAAACTGGTATTCGTTGTGCGACTTACGCTCTTCGGCCAACGTAACCATAGGATACGACCCCGCTACGGCTTTCATAATCCCAACGGCTCCTTTGGTTATTCTACATATGTCTCCTAAACGATAAATCATACTAATTCAGAAAGCTGTTTCAGGTCTGAGAGAATAGTGGCAATCGTAGACTGGTTTTGTTCTAACTTTCTGAGTATATCGTCTCGGTCGTATTCCACCTCTTCAACAGGACGGTGCGGATTCTTGATATCCAGATCAAAACCTCGTTCGCGGATTGTATCAATAGACACCCGCCAAGCATACTCATTTTCAACCCGATTGTCCCACCAATCCTTCTCAAGATCAAATTCACTTAGTTGGATCGGATTCGTTTTAGAGTATGATTTTGTGCCAGTTGGATAAATATGTTGAAAATACCAAACTTCTTGTGTAGCCATCTTGTGATTCTTGGGAGTATCAAATAATGGCCCGGCATTCTGAGTCAGGTCAACGCTTTGTTTCTTCTCAAAAAAAAGCAAATTCGTTGCTACCGTCGCATACGGCTTAAACACTGAGTTAGGCAAGCGAACAATAGTATGCAGGTTGCAGTCGGTCAGAAGCTTTTCGCGGATACGCTGTTTGACTCCATCGCCCGTCAGTGAACCATCAGGCAAGACAATAGCCGCCCGTCCACCCGGTTTTAACAGGTGAATCATCTGAATCAAAAACAGATCGGCACTTTCTTTGGTCCGGTAGGTCAGCGGGAAATTGCCTTCATTGCCATTAGCTACCGTTCCGCCAAACGGTGGGTTAGCCAGAATCACATCAACCCGGTCGCGGTCGCGGATGCTGGTATACTCACGGCTCAGAGAGTCGTCGTAAGCGATGTGAGGTAGTTCTACATCGTGCAGAATAAGGTTGGTCAACGCCAGTACAAAGGGCAATGGTTTATATTCTGTCCCCCGTACATTTTTCTGGATCAGTTGCCGGTCAGCTACGTTATTAGCTTGTTGCTTTAGATGCTCAATCGCGGCCGTCAAGAAACCTCCGGTACCACAAGCGGGATCGTAAATGATTTCGCCCAGTTGCGGGTTAATTATATCGGTCATGAACTGAGTCACAGCGCGAGGGGAATAGAACTCTCCACTGTCACCCGCCGATTGCAGTTCCCGAAGAATATTTTCATACAGGTCGCCAAAGAGATGGCGCTCTGTGGCGCTATTGAAGTCGATTTCGGCCAGCTTATTACAAACCTTACGCAGATTCGTCCCCGACTTCATATAATTGTTGTTCCCTTCGAATACTTCTTGAATAAGCAATGCGCGGGGATTAGCGGCACCTACACTGGCAGTGTGGGCTAGCTCACGTAGTGTAGGAAATAACCGTCGATCCACAAATTCAAGGAGTACGTCACCAGTCATTCCTTCTGAGTCAGCAGCCCAATTACGCCATTGGAAATCAGTTGGAATAGGGGATACGTAACCATCAACGAGCAGTTCCATTTCCTGGTCCTTGTCGTCGAAGATTTTCAAAAATAGCATCCACCCGAGTTGTTCAATACGTTGAGCATCGCCGTTGACACCCTTGTCTTCGCGCATGATGTCGCGGATGGATTTAATAATGCCTTGTAAATTGGCCATTTAAACGTCAATGAGAATATAAGTTAATCGGTAATTACTACGTCTTCAGTTTCATCAACGGGTATCTCTTCTAAAGCTATTTGATCAGGCGTTGTTCTAGCATACGCGTTACCTGTTCGCTGTTTAACTGCCTCCAAGATTTGTTCGCCCCGTGCCTGGACAAACGCTGGATACTCGTCTCGTAGTAAGGCATTGTAGGCTTTGCGGTCAATGAAATGACTACCCAGATAGTTCATAAACCCAGATTCTGTCCTTGAGTCAGCTACAAGGGCTTCTTCACCTGTTTCGTCAGCATAGCCTAGCATATACTGACTTGGTTTTTTGTTCGATATTTCGCGGTTGAGTGCCCCCGAAATTAGAGCAAAATTCACCACCGAATGAATGTTCTGATCGTTTATTCCTAATTCCTGTCGTCGTGAGTAAGGAAATAAATGATGGTTCTGTTGTGAGTTTGAACGCGATACCTGTGTTTGTTCCAGATTGACGGGTTGCCCGTTATGGAAATCCAGGGGCTTTTGTAAGGCCATTAGGCACAAAACTCCATTCTTAACAACCGACGCATTCTTCATTTTTACCCGTATCAAATCGCTAACTGTCAGCGTAACCGGGAAGGTATTTGGCTGCGCACTGCCGGCTAACAAACTTCTTACCCATTCAGCATCATCTTTCATTCGGCTTAAGCTTGAGCTTGAAAAACGTTGTGAGAAGGTAGACGTCCAGAACCACTCGTTTAAAAGACTTACATGCTCGGCACGAACAGACGAACGACCTGAACAGTAGAAATAATGCTGAATTACTGAGAGTTGAGAGTTATAAGGTAGGAAGGAATAATTCGCTACGCCTAAAGTTCGTAAATAGTCAATTGCCCGACGAATGCATTCTGCAGTTTGAGGCCAATGTTGTCTTCCTAAATCAGCTGTTAATTTAAGTTGACTACCCTGAAGACAATCATTAAAAATATTGAGAGCTAACGACTGTGTAAAAACTTCTGAATCAAGCGCACCATATACTCTCATAGGGAGCTCCTGATTAAACTCATCTACTTTATCCCGTAAGTCAAAATCCGTAGCCCAGGCACCAGCGTGCACCAGATCGAACAATGAGAGCCGTTTTCCTCCCTGATTGATACGCTCGAAAATATCGACTACTTCATCCAACTGCATATTCGATGACTTAATAATGCTTATTGGATAGTCGGAGAACTGCTGACGACAGTTTTCCCAAGCCGAAGCATAATCTGTGTTATTCTCCGCATCAAAGAGTACGTAGCGCCGTAAAACTTCCGAATAAGCTGTAGTATCCATTAACTTCCAGGCCGGTTCGTTATGCCGATCACTGAGCAAGCGTGGTATTTTGAATTCACAACTTTCCAGATTAAAGCAAATAGCGCCGTAATTAATTGTACGGATGGTTCTGTTACGTAAGGCGACAAATAATGAAGTGGTTCGTTGCTGCCCATCCAAGATGAATTGATAACGGCCAGACTCTGGTTGAGCAGGTAGACCTAATTCAGGAATCTCCCGATTAAAGTGAGCAAATTGCGAGTCGGCTTCCCATAAAAACAGCGATCCGATAGGAAATTGCTTATAAATGCTATTTAGTAATTTGACCACTTTAGTCCGTTCCCAGACATAGCCACGTTGAAAACGGGGGATTTTTATATTTCCCTGTTCCATCTGGTCAAATAGCTTTCTGAGATTCCAGTTATTGATGATTTCAATGCGTTGAGGCATAGCAACGATTTTACTAAAGGTAGTTTTTGGTTTAGGCAGTGATTCTATAGATCTGATTTTCCAGGTCTCGAACGGCTTCAAGATATTTATCTTTACCACCAAAGGTTCTTATAATCTCCATCGGTGATCCGAAGCGGTCGAAGGGTTTCACTTGTAAGACTTTTACATCTTCAATGTTTTGAATGCCTTCATCAGCATATTTATCAAGAAGGCTTTCTAATACAGCTCGAGCTTGTTCGCCATACTTAGTGAAGTAATCACGCTTCTTCACTTCATTAGCTCGCTCCTGGCGGGTCAGCGGTTTTTGGTCGTAAGCGACGTGGCAAATTAAGTCGAACAAGTCCGCGTCTTTATCTACGGCGTCAAGAAATGTGTCAAGCAAGACTCCTTGTTCGGTCAGTTCCTGAACGATGGCTTCTTTACGGTCATTTGCATTCCAGTAGGTCATGAACTCGGTCATAGTCTGGAATTTTGCTCTGAATTTGTCGCGGGTATAGTCTTTCAAACCTACCATAACGGCCTTTCCATCATTATCAAAAATCAGATCGCGACTAGCCAGAATGGTTACGTCTACGCCATTGACAAACACTTTACGGTCGTCGTTGACAACAGCTTCGTTATCTTCAACGATATACCGAATTTTAGGGGGCTCAGGTGTAAGTTCGTCACCCGTTTCTTCATCTATTATAGGTACATCAGCAGCTATTTCTTCGTCTTCTACATGTTCTATCGTATCGTCCTCACTGACGACTTTAATACGTACCGGATCTCCATCGAAAGCTGGGTCAGCAAACAGATCGGTAACGTTTCGGAAGTCGAGGATAGTAAAATATAGCTTCCCAAATTCCTCATTGATACGTGTTCCCCGGCCAATTATCTGCTTAAATTCAGTCATTGACTGGATATTACTATCCAGAACAATCAGTTGGCAGGTCTGCGCATCAACGCCTGTTGTCATCAGTTTTGATGTTGTCGCAATGACTGGATAACGTTCCTCAGGATTGATGAAGTTGTCAAGTTCTCGCTTCCCTTCTTCCTCATCGCCCGTAATTCGCATGACATATTTGCTGTTTTGGCTAACCAAATCAGCATTGCAGCGAGCCAATGCCGATCGCATTCCTTCAGCGTGTTCAATGTCAACACAAAACACGATCGTTTTCATAAATCGACCTTGACCGTGCAGATACTCGGTGATTTTCTGCGCTACCAGTTTCCGACGCTCTTCGACGACAATATTTCGGTCGAAATCTAAACGATTGTAGATGCGGTCTTCAACTGGATTACCACGTTTATCCTTTTTCCCTTTCTCGGGCCGCCAGCCTTCAAGGTCAATATTTAAACCAACGCGAACAACCCGATAAGGAGCCAGAAATCCGTCGTCAATACCTTGCCGAAGTGAATATGTATAGACTGGATCGCCAAAATATTCGCTGTTAGAGATATCGGAGGTTTCTTTAGGTGTTGCCGTCAGACCAATCTGCGTAGCCCTATTGAAATAAGCCAGGATTTCGCGCCAAGCTGAATCTTCAGATGCGCTACCCCGGTGACACTCATCTACTACAATAAGGTCAAAGAAGTCGGGAGAAAAATCCTTAAAAGCATCAATACCTTCTGAACTAGTCAACCCCTGATATAAACCTAAATAGATTTCGTACGCTTTATCGGTTGAATCAATACCCCGCTTACGGCTTGATACCATTTGCTCCTTCCCATCGATCGACACCAGTTTTTTACGAATGACTGTCATTTTATCTCGGAAGTGCTTAAAGTCTCCTCGGCGGGTCTGGTCAATCAGGGCCGTACGGTCAGCGAGAAAAAGAATACGCTTTTTAAAACCGCTCTTCCACAAACGGTAGATGATCTGAAACGCTGTGTAAGTCTTACCAGTGCCTGTCGCCATAACGAGAAGAATCCTATTTTGGCCTTTAGCAATAGCTTCAACAGTTCGGTTTACGGCTATTTGCTGATAATAACGAGGTTTTCGACCGGTGCCATCCTGATAGTAATCCTGTGAAGCAATGAGTTCTGCGGTTGTAGTTTCAATGCCTTTATATCGCTTATATGTTTGCCAAAGCTCATCCGGAGTTGGAAAGGCATTTAGATCCAGTTCCTGCTCAATCGTTTCATCAGCAGCTGTTCGGTCATGATATATAAAACCGTCACCGTTAGAAGCGAACACACAGGGAATATCAAGAATGCGAGCGTACTCTAAGGCCTGTTGCATACCATCGCTAACAGAATGCGTATTGTCTTTGGCCTCAATTATAGCTACAGGGATGTTAGGCTTGTAATAGAGAATATAATCGGCCCGCTTTGCTTTTCCTCGCGCCGTCATCTTCCCCCGGACGTAGATGCGCCCATCTGTAAATGTAACCTCCTCCAGAAATTTATCTTTCCAGCCAGCCTGTTCAATGGCCGGTGTAATATACTTAGTGCAGATATCGCGTTCAGAAAGGGTTCTTTTGGAAAGCATTGTAATAGCTTGTAGCCTGGAGAACGTCCAGAACCTTATATAGTGCAGATAAAATAAACTTTGTCTTCTCGCCGGGTGATAAACTCATAATGCTACCCCTTACAGACAAATGTAATACTAAATCGATGTTACTCAATGAAGGTTTATGGGTCTTATAGCTGAGTTTTTTAGAAAATTTTTAGAAAAGATTACATGGATAGGACTAGTAGCTTTGGAAGCGATGAAGGCTTTAAAAATCAAGGAAAATTAGATTTGGTGGGGAATCTGAGCGATCTCCTAAAATTGCGCAATAGGGGACACTTTCATAAAAGTTATGAAGGCCTGGTCCAGTTTATGGTTATGTCATACGAAATAGGTAAGAATAAGGTATTTGATATCTGGCTTGATTACTACCGCAATAGTTTAACGTTGTGGGGATTTGATTTTTCTGTACCTCGAGGTGGCAGAGAAAGTAAGCTATTATATACCTGCGAGAAAAAGATTATTCATGATGAAAAGGCTGTTGAGTTAATCAGGGCATTTTTAAAAAGCAAAAACCGTCTATACCTAGCCGAAATTCAAAAGGCTGCTCAACTGTTAAGTGAACTGAGCTTGGACCAGCCGAAAGGAGTAAAGGTTTTATCAGAAATTAAGGCAGTTGATTGGGAGCAACTAAGTAAAGGAGAAAAGCATACTGTATTAAATGAAAGTAATGAAGTAGCCCCTAAATTATCGTTACGTGAAGTCGCGCTACTATATATCTATAGAGATCAAAGTATTGAAAGAATCGACTCAAATACCATAGCGAAACACTATGGCTACACAAGTGGGG
>NZ_JBMDWV010000430.1:0-15509 GCF_048594605.1 Spirosoma sp. | reverse complement strand
GGCGGTGAAGGCGGCAAATCCATTCATACCGCTAACCTGACGTTTGACGAAGAAACGGGAATCGGCAAGAAATACACGAAAGAGCAGTTTGTGCGGGCGGTGAAGCAGGGCGTTCGGCCCGATGGGTCGATTCTGAGTCGGCCGATGGAGCCCCACCCTTCCCTGAGTGATTATGAAGTGGGCGCCATCTACGAGTATCTGAAAACGATACCGAAAATCAAGAATGACATTGCTCAGAAGAATGCCGAGGTAGACGGATAATTAACTGACCCATAACCCAAACTCAGTTCATGGCTTACGCAAACAAAACAATTACAAACAACATAACAGGCCAATCGATTCGGTTCATTAAAACCGCCAAAGAAACCAAGGGGCAGTTGCTCGAAATGGAGTCTACTTATGCCGCCCATTCCACTGAACCGGCTGAGCACTACCATCCGCACCAGGTTGAAGATTTTACCGTTCTATCGGGCGAGCTAACCGTTCGGGTGGATGGAGCCGTAAAAACCCTTCGGCGGGGCGATAAGCTTCATGTTGCGCAAAACAAGGTTCATTCGATGTGGAATCAGTCACATGAAGCCGCCGTTGTAAACTGGCAGGTAAAGCCCGCAATGGACACCGAATATCTTTTTGAAACCCTGACGGGACTAGCCAACGACGGAAAAGTTAACGCGAAAGGTCTGCCTTCTTTCTTGCAGCTTGTGCTGATGGCCAACCGCTTCCTGAACGTCATTCGATTAACAAAGCCGGGGCTGGTAACTCAGAAAATCCTGTTTACGGCACTGACTCCTTTTGCTTATCTGGCTGGCTACCGGCCAACGTATCGCAAGTATTTCGACTAAAATCGCCCTACAACCTACCGGATGAGATTCATGTACCCATAAACAGCGCCCGCGTAGGCTGCCCGGAAGGCGGAAAACAGTACGTCGCCATCGCCTGCTGTGGCGGGAAATTGACGATGAAATCAGGAGATAAGTACGTAGCGTTTGCTTTACCCTTTAATCCTTGATTTCATCTTCTTTTCGGCTGCTTATGGCTAAAATTATTAACGTTGGTTTGGTAGGCTTTGGCCTGTCCGGGCGCTATTTTCATACGCCCTTTTTATCGGTCAATCCACGATTCCATCTCAAAAAAGTTGCCAGCAGTCGGCCCGAGGCTGTTCACCAGTTCGATACGTCGATTGAATGGGTGGCTACGCCCGATGAGTTATTTGCCGACGAATCCATTGATCTTGTTTTCATTTGCAGCCCCAACGAAACCCATGCCGACTACGCCCGAAAAGCGTTGAAACAAGGAAAGAACGTAGTGGTTGAAAAACCATTTGCGTTATCTGAAAGCGAAGCCATCTCTCTTCTGGAATTAGCGCACAAACAAGGGCTGCTGGCAACGGCTTACCAGAATCGCCGGTGGGATTCTGACTTTCTGACCATCAAACGGTTGCTGGCGGAAGGTGCTTTGGGAACATTGATCGAGTATGAAGGTCGGTATGATCGTTATTCGCCGGTGCCTCCGAATTCGCAAAGCTGGAAAGAATTACCCGGCGCTGGTCGAGGCAATCTGTACAATTTAGGACCACACCTGCTCGATCAGGCCCTGCAACTGTTCGGTAAACCCGATACGGTGCAGGCCACCGTTCGAAGTATCCGCCCCAACAGTCAGGTGACTGACTATTTCGAAGTAAAGCTGGGCTACGCAGACAAAATCGTCCGGCTTGAATCCAGCCTGATGGTTTATCAAAATCAGCTGCGATATAGTTTGCACGGCACGGAAGGCTCCTTCCTCAAAGGCGGTCTGGACGTGCAGGAAGAACGCTTACGCGTCAATCAACTGCCCGATCAGGCCAGTTGGGGCGAAGAGCCGGAAGACCGCTGGGGAACGCTTTACCGGGATGACCAGACGAACGTAGTAAGGAGTGAACCAGGAAACTACACGCCTTTTTATAATAATCTATACGACGTACTGGTCAACAGTGCCGAACCCGCCGTTACGCCCATCGATATTCAGCAACTGGCTCGTGTGATTGACTTAGCCCAGGAAAGCTATCGAACCCAACGCACCTTATCGTTTCAATCATGAGTAACTATCGCTGGCGAATTGCTGGATTGCTGTTTGTGGCGACAACCATAAACTACCTGGACCGACAGGTTATCAGCCTGCTCAAACCAACGCTGGAAACGGTTTTCAACTGGACCGAAACTGATTATAGCCACATTGTCATGGCGTTTCAGGGCGCTTATGCGCTCAGCTACGTTGTCTTTGGTCGGCTGATTGATAAAATTGGAGCGAAGGTGGGCTACACAATGGCCGTCTGTTTGTGGACAATCGCGGCTGCCCTTCATGCGGTGGCAACCAGTACGTTCAGTTTTGGCGTATACCGTGCCCTGCTGGGTCTGGGAGAAGGTGGTAACTTCCCGGCGGCTATCAAAACCGTAGCCGAGTGGTTTCCCAGGCAGGAGCGCGCTCTGGCAACTGGTTTTTTCAATGCCGGTACCAATATTGGCGCTGTCGTTGCGCCCGTAATGGTGCCGTGGATCCTGGGTGTTTACGGTTGGCAGGTTGCGTTTCTGGTCACCGGGCTGGTCGGGTTCATCTGGGTGGTTTTCTGGTGGTTGGGCTACGAAACTCCTCAACGTCATAAACGAGTGTCAACGCAGGAGCTGGCCTATATTACCAGCGATGCGGATAGCAGCACAGAAGAAGCAGTTCAGATAAAGTGGCTTGATCTGCTACGTTTCCGACAGACGTGGGCGTTCATTCTGGGCAAATTGCTTACCGATCCGGTGTGGTGGTTCTTTCTCTTCTGGCTACCTTCTTACTTTGCCTCTTCCTTCAACCTGGACCTTAAAAAGCCAAGCCTGCCGCTTATTGTTGTTTATACGGCAGCTACCATCGGCAGCGTAGGCGGAGGGTATCTATCCGGCTATTTTTTGAGTAAAGGCTGGACCATCAATCGCTCCCGCAAAACAGCAATGCTGCTGTACGCATTCTGTATTGTACCGATTGCTCTGACCCGCTACGCTACGGATATATGGGAAGTGGTTGGTTTGTTGAGTCTGGCTGTAGCTGCCCATCAGGCCTGGAGCGCCAATCTGTTTACGCTGGTATCAGATATGTTTCCCAAACAGGCGGTCAGTTCGGTTGTCGGACTGGGGGGTATGGCTGGTTCCGTTGGCGGACTCCTCTTCCCGATCGTTGTGGGAGCTTTGCTGGATACGCACAAAGCTGCGGGCTCCATCACAGTGGGCTCCAATTATCTGTTCATCATTTGCGGTAGCGCTTATCTACTGGCCTGGCTTTGCATCCATTTTTTCGCGCCTAAAATTCAACCAATCGGGATGAAAAACACAATCATGGAAACAACTGCGTAGCCGTTTACCCCAAAGCAAAATCAATTTTTTCACGCAGGAGTTGCTTCGCCTTAACCAGCTGATTTTTTACTGTATTCTTTGATATACGTAGCAACTCCGCAATTTCCTGGTAAGATTTGCCACCCTCTATATTAAGCAACAGAATCTGTCTACGCTTTTCGGATAGGGAATTGATCGCCGTTTGAAGCTTTTCCATCCTGATTTCCTGATCCTCTGCTTCGTTTTCCTGCGGATTTTCCATTCGTTCCAGGTAGCGCTGACGTAGCAACTGGCTTTTCTCCACCTGCTTAAGGTAATCGAAAGCCATGTTACGCAGGCAGGTAAATAAATAGGAATTGAAGTTCAGATCAGGGTTAATGAGCGAGCGTTTCTCCCAGATTTTTATAAATGCATCGTGCACCATGTTTTCAGCCTCTTCCTGATCTTTCAGCAGATAAACGCAGAATTTCAGAGCTGGCGTGCGGTAGTGCCGGTATAGCTTACCAAAAGCTACCTGATCGCCCTGGATTACGCTTGTAAGAAGTGCGGATAAAGATGCAGCCATACATGTAGGGGTATAAGGGATTAGCGAATAGTTATGGAATGTCTACTCAAGCAGAAGATTCACCAGAAAATAATTGCTTAATTCAGATTGATTCTGTCAGTACTCATCCATTCTTTTGGCACGTCCTTACTCCTCTATAACCAGGTACATCGAATGGATTTTAACCGTTAAACACTACGTCGAATTATTACTAAAATACAGACTGGTGAGCTACCAGATCAATATGTTTACTTTTTTGAGCGTCAATCAAACTAACTATTGGAAAAAGCTCTAAAAAACGTATAATTTATTGTGTGTTGAGTTATATATGAAACAAATATAGTCCTTACAAGCCTGACCGTTTTACGCACTTTGCGTAAAAATACCTTCTATTTGCGCAAATTAATAGGATTTCATCATGACGTAACACGCTTAAACGTCTGTACGCTGTATCTAGCTAACTACCAACGTATTGGCTCTTGTCCAATTCGTCCAGCTTCATGATTAGGTAATAGATTATTTACATCTCCTTAACCGGCAATTACCCCTGATTTTATGGGTTGCGACCGGATTCTTCGTTTCCTGTTGGTTCCTGTCAGGTAAACAAAGCCAAAAATTAAGGGCTGCCGATAGCCCGATGCCTTTCCCACGACGTATAGTAGCTGAACACGGCAAACACCTCCGCACGATTACATGCTT
This sequence comes from Spirosoma sp., assembly GCF_048594605.1. GTDB lineage: Bacteria > Bacteroidota > Bacteroidia > Cytophagales > Spirosomataceae > Spirosoma. The sequence goes on along the minus strand of NZ_JBMDWV010000430.1, from coordinate 10,919 downwards.
CTATACGACTGCTGATGAATGTCTGGCGATGCATACAATGGATTGTCATAGTTGCCACGGCTTACGCCTGTCGGTCAGGTAATTCTGTACCTGTGGAAAATACAGCGGTTGCGACTACATACGTTGATCAGCCATTTGAGCAGGAGTATCACGACGCGTATCCTCTACCACAAGACGTTCAGACAACGGAGGTACGTAGCATTGCGGTCGATAAGCAATCGACGGTCTGGATTGCGACGGCTTCGGGCGCTTTTCAGAAAAAAGCGGATCAATCCGACTGGATACAGCCCTCACCAAAAGTAGACCTCGGCCCAACCTTTTCAGTCGCCGTTGATAATCAATCCGTTGTTTGGCTGGGTGCCTGGAACGGCCTGTATCACTATAAAGACCAAAAACTCGAACGTATCAACGAGTTGACGGCTCCCGTAGCTGTGGTTTGTCCCAGCAAAGAAGGTATTTACGCACTTGGCCCACAGGGGATTTGGCTGATCAACGAACGAGGTTGCCAGAAAAAAAACTACGTAGTGCCTCGCTCCATACGTAGTGCTATTTCGGACGGGAACGGTGGCCTCTGGATTGCCACCGACGTGGGCCTATACCACGCTACTGACACGCAAACAGACGTATTACAGAAAAACGACGAATTAATAAGTGCGTCGATTAAAGGAATAGCTTTTGATTCCAAACAACAGCTTTGGGCAGCTGGTCTGGGGGGCGTTACGGTGCGGAACCAGACAACGAAAGTGCAGACCATTCAGCCAGAGCAGGGAATTCCATCGATCTACGTCAACTGCGCAGAACGAGCGCCAGATGGACGCATGTGGATTGGCACAAACGTAGGAATAGCCAGATACAAGCCAGATGGTAGCCGTTCATTACGATTTACCCGCAGGTGGTTGCTGGACGACCAGGTCAATGACATCGCCTTCGACGCAGACGGAACGGCCTGGATTGCTACAGCCAAAGGGGTTAGCGCGATTCGAAAGAAAGCGATGACGTTAGCCCAGAAGCAGGATTATTTTTATCAGGTGCTGATGCAGCGACACATCCGTGAGCCCTGGATTGCCGGGCAATGCCGTTTAAAAACACCTGGGGACGTAAGCACCTGGACACCGGATGATGATGATAACGACGGGGAATATACAGGCAATTATCTGGCCATGGAATGCTTCCGATACGTAGCGACTAAAAAACCTGATGCTAAAGTAAAAGCTCAGAAGGCGTTTCGCTTTTTGAAACTGCTTCAGGACGTAACGGGTACCGATGGCTTCTTTGCCCGTACGGTTGTTCCGGCCAGCTGGACTGAGGTAGACGATGGCAACCGCACACTTACCCCTAAAGAACGGGCCGACGAGCTGATAAAAGAACCCCGTTCTAAGCCTATGGAAGTTCGCTGGCGAAAGTCGAAAGATGGTAAATGGTTGTGGAAAGGCGATACCAGCAGCGACGAACTCTGCGGCCACATGATGGGCTACTATTTCTATTATGAACTGGTGGCCGATGAGGCTGAAAAAGCGGTTGTTCGGGCACACGTAGCGCGGCTGGTCGATTACCTGATTGCCCACGATTTTACACTGACCGACATCGATGGGACGCATACACGCTGGGGAGTCTGGTCGCCGGATTTATTAAACCGTGATCCAGACTGGGCCCCCGATCGTGATCAGAATTCAATGGAGTTACTGGCTTTTCTCAAGCTGGCGTACTACGTAACGGGTCAACCAAAATACGAACAGCACTACCGACAATTGATCGACAAAGAAGGCTATCTCGACAATATGGCCAATATCAGGCATCAGAATCCGGCCTGGTTCATTTATTTCGACGTCATGCTGGCGGCTTATGTATATCCGATTCTGCTACGTTGCGAGAAAGATCCGAAGATCAAAGCTTTCTACGAAGCCCACTTGGATCAGTGGCTGGAACAACGGAAAGGCGACAAAAATCCGCTCATCAATTTTCTGTACTGCTACGCCCGCAACAAAAAGGTTGAATTGACTCCTTCCGTTGAATTTCTGATCGATACGCCCCTCGATCTGGTGAACTGGACAGTCGATCATACCAAACGTGAAGACATAAAAATCGTGCGCACACCCGTACTGGATGAGTTGCAGGTTAGCGAACTTCCTCCGGCTAGCATACGTACCGTCGTGCGTTGGGACAAAAATCCATGGGCCGCCGTAAATGGTACACCCGATATCGAACGCGAGCCTGTGTTTTGGCTACTGCCTTATTGGATGGGGCGATATTTGACAATGATTAAATGAGATTTCCAGACAGCTAAATCAAAACCACTTTATGCGATTACCCAAACGAATTAGTCTGTTACTGCTCTTGTCGTGTCTACACCTGCCGGGCTCTGGACAGTGTGGGACTGATAATCCGGCCATTGTCAGCAAACAGTTGATCTTTCCGGAGCAAGGCAAGCACGTCCACGGAAGCAGTCTTGTCAGTTTGCCAAACGGCGATTTTCTGGCGGTTTGGTTTGATGGCAGTGGCGAACGTACCGCCGATGATGTCAAGATTATGGGCGCGCGACTGAGAAAAGGGGAAAAAACCTGGAGTGAACCGTTCCTGATGGCCGATACGCCTAACCTACCCGACTGCAATCCGGTCGTATTTCTGAACCATGCCGGAAAATTATTCCTGGTCTGGATTGCGGTTCAGGCTAATCAGTGGGAATATTCGATTCTTCGTTTCAAAACCTCAACCGATTATCTGAAAAGCGGACCACCGATCTGGAGCTGGCAGGATAATATTTTGCTCAAGCCTGACGAACGATTTACCAACGAAATCGCCAGAAAATTCAACGATCTTCCGAGAAGCACAACAGGTTGGGGCGGTTATGCCCTTCGCTACGACGATCAGATTAAAGAGGCTAGTCACGACGTAGGCAAACGATGCGTTGGCTGGATGACACGGATCAAACCCATGTTGCTGGAAAAAAACCGGATCATTCTACCACTTTATTCCGACGGATTTAATATGTCGCTCATGGCTATTTCCGACGATGATGGAACGAGCTGGCGGCCAAGTTTGCCCGTTGTTGGTCGTGGCCCTATCCAACCGGCGTTGGTCCGTAAAAAAAATGGCCATTTGGTAGCCTTTATGCGTGATAGTGGCGATGAGCCCATACGTGTGCAGATAAGCGAATCGGCCGACCTGGGCGAAAGCTGGACAGCAACCACAAAAACCGACATTCCTAATACGGCAAGTGTAGAAGCTCTGGTTCTTCAGGATGGCCGCTGGGCGTTTCTTGGCAACGACGTGGACGACGGGCGTTACCAGTTCAGTTTGTATTTATCCGACGATGAGGGCCAAACCTGGGCCTGGAAAACCCGAATCGAGAACCATCCATACCAGCAGGGCAGGTACTCCTATCCGTCGTTAATTCAGACTTCCGATGGCCTGCTGCACATGACCTATTCTCACCATCCCGACGACAACCATAAGTCCATCAAATACGTCGTTGTTGACCCGCGAAAACTCACTCGAAACTGATACTGACACTCATGCTACGACTCCGTATCCCAATATTTTTCATTTTTTTTGCGCTTTTCTGTGTCTGCACTACGGTCAGTACATTGGCGCAGGCAGTGTATCAGGACAAACCGTATGCACAGGATTACAGTATTAAATACTACGTTGCCAAGTCGAATGCCGCTCTTATCGGTCTAGCCTGCGATCGAAATGGCGTAATCCAGGTACTTTCTGCTGACGGATTACTACGTCCGGCCAATGGTTATTTTCTGTCGCCGGGCACTCTCCTACCCGACCAGACGTACCGCCCAATGCAAACTATGAACGTAACGGCTCTGGATTTATATAAAGACCAACTCGTTTATCTGGATAAGCGAGCCGTTGTCAGTAATGCGTGGGCGGGCAAACTGTTCACTGAGCACCAGTTACCCCAACCGAAACTGTTTGCCGGGGGAACAGATTTTACATTTCTTGTTTCGGATGGAAAGGCGCTACACGTAGTAAAAGAGGCTAAAATGGCCTGGAAAGGTGCCATGCCAAACGATGAATTAATCAGTGTTCAATTTCAGCCAGAGGCCAATCTGTTCTGGCTACTGGGCAAAAAATCCCTATCTACGTTATCGGGCAAAGACTATAAGTTGACGACAGTTTTCAACGGCGCAGGCTTTACATCCTTCGCGCTAACGGCAAAATCGCAGAAAATCATTATCGGAACCGACAACGGCTATATCGAATTCGATGCCGCTGGTAAAAAGCAGATTGGCGCCATTCACCAGAAAATCCCTTGTCCGGAAATCACAGCGGTGGCTGATATCAATGGCAAACTCTGGTTTGGCTCAACGAACGGCGCTTTTGCGCTACGTTCCGATGGCCAGTTTGACTACTACAATGGTGAGCGCTGGCTACCCGGAAATCAGGTTGTACAGATTATATCCGGCCCTGACAATTCGGCGCTGATTCTCACCACGGCAGGACTGGCCAGAATTGAGACCAGACTTATGACACTGCATGAGAAAGCTCAATTTTATGATAATCAGGTGCGTACCCGACACATCCGGAACGGCTTTAATGCTACGTTAGCGCACATGGAAAAAGGCAATCTGGCTACTGGCTATATGGAAGATTCTGACAACGATGGACTTTGGACATCTATGTATCTGGCTGGTGAAATTTTCCGGTATGCCGTTACAAAGGACAAACAGGCGCTGCAAAATTGTCGGGAATCGCTCGATGCGATGGAACGGCTTTATACGATTACACCCGTGCACGGTTTTCCAGCGCGGTCATTTGAACGGGCAGGTCTCACGGCTAAACTTCACGATTCTGAGCGCTGGCAACCATCGCCACAGGCCGGCTGGGACTGGAAATCGACGACCAGTAGCGACGAAGTGATCGGGCATATTTTCGCGTTTGGTGCCATGGCCGAACTGGTTGATGACAAGCCCCTTCAACGACGAGCCATTACGTTGATCGATACATTAATGAGCCATATTATCAGCCACGATCTTTATCTGATTGATTTTGACGGAAAACCCACAATGTGGGGCAAGTGGAATCCGAAATACGTTAACGCGTTCCCGATAAACGTGGGCGACCGTAAGCTCAATTCATCCAATATTGTAGCCATGCTCCAGACGGCTTACCACTTTACCAAAAAGGAAAAATACAAGACCAAAGCGTTTGAGCTGATGCAGAAACACGGCTATCTGGAAAACCTGATGCGGCCGATGAGCGTAATTGGAAAAGCGCCGGATGATGCCGACGAGCATAGCAAACACATGTCGGACGGCTGGAATCACTCCGACGATGAGATGTATTTTGTGGGTTACTGGGGATTGTATCGGTATGCGTTCAACGATACGTTAAAAGCGAAATTTAAACAGGCTATCCTCGATCACTGGGAAGTTGAACGCCCGGAAAAAGAAGGCGCCTGGAACATTTTTACGGCGCTGACTGGTACGAAAACCTTTGACCTGAACGAAGCAATCTGGTATCTACAGGAGTTCCCGCTTGATCTGATCGACTGGGAGATTGCGAACAGCCAGCGGAAAGATATTGAGCTTATTCCGGAAAATTTCCGCAGACAAACCACTAAGAATGTACTTCCTCCCGACGAGCGCCCTATACAACGCCATAACGGCAATATGTTTACAATGGATCGCAAACAGGGTAACGGTACGTCGGAACATAGTGCGGGCGATATCTGGCTGTTGCCGTACTGGATGGGCCGGTATCTGGGCGTGATTAGCCCGCCGGTTGCGAAATAAGGTTTTTGTGAACTTCCCGAAAGTTTTGAACATTTGAGAAGTTTTATCAGAACACATACATGGATAATCGTAAGTTTCCCATCGGTCCACTTAAGTTACAGGATTCGTATTCAGCCGACGAACGGTCTGAGTTGATTCGCATTATTGAAGCCAGTCCTTCGCAATACCGTCAATTGGTTGAACACTTGTCGCCGGAGGAGCTGACCAGAACGTATCGGGAAGGCAGCTGGACCGTCAGACAACTGGTGCATCACGTCAGCGATATGCAGTTTCTGCACTATATGCGGATGAAAAAAGCGCTGACGGAGCCTGATTATAAAATTGTTACGTTGGTCAATATGGACGGTTGGGCGAATACCCCCGACGCGACAGAAGCGCCGATTGAGGATTCGCTACGTATGTTTGAAGGCGTTCATCAGCGGTATGCGTATCTGGCCAAAACACTCACCGAACCTATGCTCGCCATTACGTATTACCATCCGGTCCGGCAGATTTATATCAATCAGGCCCAGGCACTGGCTATGTCGGCATGGCACGTACAGCATCATCTGGCGCATATTCGCCTGGCTCTGCAATAAACATTTTCATACCAAACCATCCGTTGGCGCTTGATCAAAAGCCATGAAACGTATTGTATATTCCCTGTTTCTGATGGGCCTGGCCACTGTTGGCTGGACGCAAACGCACAAAGAGTACCCGCCGGGCGTTTATCCAGATCGAGTGATTTTAGGTTTGCAGGGCAATCCTGCTACGTCTCAATCGGTTAACTGGCGCACTGACTCGACCGTTACGAATGCCGTTGGTGCCATTGCAGAAGCCGATCCCTCGCCCGATTTTGTCAGCAAGGCAGCCGTCGTTCCGGCTACTACGGAGCGCGTTTTACTGGACGGTAAAACGGTGCTCTATCATTCGGTTCATTTTCAGAATCTGAAACCCGCTACGCAATACAGCTACCGGATTGGTGATGGTACGCACTGGTCGGAATGGTTTCATTTTAAAACAGCACAGGATCGCCCGGCGCCATTCGCCTTTCTGTATTTCGGCGACGCGCAAAACGACATTCGCTCGCTGTGGTCGCGGGCTATTCGGGGGGCATACACTACGTTGCCTACCGTGAATTTCATGATTCATGCTGGAGACCTGATCACTTCGTCTAACGCGGACTGGCAATGGGCCGAATGGTTTGAAGCAGGCGGCTGGATCAACGGTATGGTCACTACGTTGGCAACTCCAGGCAATCACGAGTATTTTAAAGATGAACAGGGAAAGCCGCGCGTGTCGAGACATTGGCGCCCGTCGTTTGTGTTGCCTGAAAATGGGCCAGATGGTCTAAAAGAAACCGTTTACTTCGTTGACTACCAGGGAACACGGTTTATCTCGCTCAATTCGCAGGCCGCTCTGCTTGATTCAGCCGTGATGACTACAGAGGCAAACTGGCTGGTGCAGACCTTAAGTAATAATCCCAATCGGTGGACGGTCGTCGTTCACCATCATCCTATTTACTCCACCAAACAAGGCCGCGACAACGACGATTGGCGAGCGCGTATGGAACCGATTTATAAAAAATTCGGAGTTGATCTGGTATTGCAGGGGCACGATCATACCTACGGGCGCGGCCTGAATATGCCGTTAGGGAAAAGCCGGAAACACCCAGATGGCCCTATTTACGTAGTGTCGGTGAGTGGGCCGAAAATGTATGATATTGGCTTGCAGAACTGGATGGACCGGGCAGCCTCCAACACGCAACTTTATCAGACTATATCCATCAACGGTGATAAATTAACGTATCAATCCTACACGGTGACAGGCGAAAAATATGATTCATTCGAGTTAGTAAAAAACAATAAAGGTCATAATACGCTCAACGATCAAAGTCCTGCACTCTCTGCTGAACGACTCGAATTACCCGCAGAATACCAAAAACGATATACCCCTGTTCAAATGGAAGAGTATAGAAATCGGTTCCAGGAATACAAAGCCCGTAAACAAGCTCGCAACGAATAGGTAGCTTACAACTATTTGTCTACTAGGCCTTAACGAAATTACGTAACACTTACATCATCACTTATGCAACTGATCGCTAAGATTCTCATCGGACTCGTCGCTATTGAACATGTGTATATTCTATGGATGGAAATGTTTGCCTGGACAACCAGAGGTCGCAAAACATTTAAATCGCTTCCTCCGGACTTATTCGAAAAAACAAAATCTCTGGCGGCCAATCAGGGATTATACAACGGTTTTCTGGCGGCTGGGCTTTTCTGGTCTCTTCTTATTCAGGACCCGGCCTGGCACGTAAATGTTGCCAGTTTCTTTCTGGGCTGTGTTATCGTTGCGGGAACTTATGGCGCTTTAACGGCCCAGAAAAGCATTTTCTTCGTGCAAGCCCTTCCCGCCCTCCTGGCTTTGGCTTTCCTCCTACTTTCCTGAAAACGAATTAGCTACAAACAAGGAAACCGCTCCCAAGTGGGAACGGCTCCATAAGTACAACAAAACCACAGATAAAGCTGCCAGACTTTGGCCAGGCAGGGTGCCTGTGGCTTTGTTGCAATATTTTTGAGATCTACAGGGGTTTATCAAACCCAACATCTGTAAATCAACTAAGCTTCGATAAGGAATTCGTCGTGCTGGCTGACATCCAGACCTACTTTCTCGTCTTCTTCCGTTACACGTAGTGGCAGAATTAAGTCCGTTACTTTCAGAAGCAGGAATGACATAACAAACGCGAAAACCGACACACCAACCAGCGCAATCATGTGTTCGACGAACAGGCCTGTTTCGCCAAACGCCAGACCTTCAACCGTTACGGCTGAGTTAACACCTTTGCTGGCAAAAATGCCCGTCATCACCATACCGACCATACCACCAACACCGTGGCAAGGAAACACGTCCAGCGTATCATCCAGCGTTGATTTTGAGCGTAGGTGTGCAATGTAGTTCGAAATCATAGACGCAACTGTACCAATGAAAATCGAGGTTGGCACTGTAACAAAACCGGCCGCTGGCGTAATGGCAACCAGACCTACTACTGCACCGATTGAGAAACCGAGAGCCGATACTTTCTTACCTTTAGCCGCATCGAACAATACCCAGGCCAGACCAGCAGCCGCAGCAGCAGTGTTTGTGGTAGCGAAAGCCGAAGCTGCCAGTGGCGTAGCACCTACAGCCGAGCCCGCATTGAAACCAAACCAGCCAAACCACAGCAGACCCGTACCTAATAATACGAAGGGAATGTTAGCGGGTGGAAAATAGCTGGCTTCAAGGTGCGACTTCCGACGTTTCAGATACAAAGCACCGGCCAGCGCTGCCCAGCCTGCAGACATGTGTACAACCGTACCACCGGCAAAGTCAAGAACACCGCGCTTGAAAAGGATACCTTCTGGGTGCCAGGTCATGTGCGCCAGCGGAGCGTAAACGAAGATGCTAAACAGAATCATGAACAGAACGTACGACTTAAAGTTGATACGTTCGGCCATCGACCCCGTTACCAGAGCAGGCGTAATGACCGCAAACTTGAGTTGGAAAAAAGCGAATACAACAAGAGGAATCGAAGCAGCCAATGACCAGGGCTTACCGTCCAGCACACCTTTGAACATGAAGTGATCCATTGGGTTACCGATGAAACCACCTATATCTGAACCGAATGCCAGGCTGAAGCCAATAACAACCCATAAAACACTGATGACACCCATAGCTACAAAGCTTTGCAGCATTGTTGAGATCACGTTTTTGTTGTTGACCATGCCACCATAAAAATAGGCAAGACCGGGTGTCATCAGCAAAACGAGAGCCGTAGCAACGAGCATCCAGGCCGTATCGCCGGAATTGATGCCTTCGGTTACGATTTGCGTTGGAACACCATTAAAACCGGGTAACACACCAAGAACGGCGACGATCCCCAATAAAATGAGCGGAATGTAACTGGGCTTTTGCATAATACTCTGAGAGGTTTTTTGTTGTACTGAGTTAAAAATTTGGTTAAGCAAACAAGCGTATGGATGATTATTTAGAACTTGAAGATGGCTGCCATGCCAAGCGTGGCCTGTGATTTGGTGAGCGAACCGCTGTTTTTCTCGAATTTGTTAGCCGAGTAGCTATCAACCCGGAATTCAGGCTTAAGGAGTACATGGCCGTCAGCGGCTGTGATATTTCCGGTTATGGTTATGGAATTAACACTGGCTCCGTTTCCGGCGGCATCGGTTAATGCACGTACACCACTCTTGTTATCAAATACTTCGTAGCGAATACCTAAGCCAAACTTGTCAGTAAAAGCGTAGTTGGAATAGATAGCAGCTCCGCCCCAGCTCTTTGCTGTTGTAGGGCCACCAGCGCCTTGATAATCACCCTTTTGAGAACCAATTGCCGCATTAAGTCCCATGTAAAACTTAGGCGTAATCTGATACGTAGTGGTTAAATCAAGTAATGAATAACTAGCCTTATCAGCCGTTACAGCTACCGTACTGTCAGGTCCCAATACCGGAGCCGAAGCCTCATTCGATACGATACCGTTTATATATACATTCCAGCCCGATGCCGGCGCAAAAAAGAATTGTCCGATCAATCCTTTCTTCTTGTTGTTATCGCCCAGATTGTCCACGTTGTTCACCAGACCAACCATCAACGAAGCCCGATCGCTGAAGGCGTATTGTGCTTTTAAACCAATGTGATAGAAGGGGCCGTTATTGAAAAGATTCGAAAGCGAGTAATTATAGTTGACAGGAGCATCGATTACTTCGTAACCAATGTGCGTACCGAATTGGCCTGCTGTAAACGATAGTTTGTTACTAGCCTTGAAAACAATATATGCCTGCTTGATAGCCAAGGCTGTCGAACCAGGTGTGCCAAGCAAACCAATGTTGTTACCGTAGTTTCCCAGATCAGCAAATGGGCCAAAAGCTAAATCCATCACAGCATCGACCTTATCAGATGTGTAGGTAGCTTTTGCCTGAATCAAACCGATCCCGAACTGGCCTGCCTTCTGGTCAAAAGCCCGTGCATTGGGAACAGGACCTAACCCTAGGTTTGACTGACTTTGGGGATTATTGAAATTACCGAAATAATAGGTATCCATGTAACCCGAAAATGTAAATTTCCCGGGAGTAGCAGAAGTACTGTCCTGCGCTTTAGCGGCAAAACCTAAAAGAAAAGAACTAATAAGTATAATTGCTTTTT
>NZ_JBMDWV010000043.1:0-8854 GCF_048594605.1 Spirosoma sp. | reverse complement strand
CCCTTCGCCCTCTGCTTTTTGAACTTTACGCCCGAAAAACGAATTTTGCTGGAAAGGATTAGGAGCTATGATCGAACTACCTGTAATACCCTCCGAACAACAACGAAAAAAACGACCCGACTGGCTACGTGTAAAACTTCCTATCGGTCCTGAATATGCCAAAGTGCGCAAGCTGGTGGATGAACATAAACTCCACACCATTTGCGAGAGTGGCAATTGCCCGAATATGGGAGAGTGCTGGGGTGCGGGCACCGCTACGTTCATGATTCTGGGTAATGTATGTACGCGCAGTTGTACCTTCTGTGCTGTAGCGACGGGTCGCCCAAATGAATACGATACCGACGAACCCCGGCGTGTAGCCGAAGCCATCGTATTGATGAAGGTTAAACATGCCGTCATTACGTCGGTCAATCGCGACGAATTGAAAGATCGGGGTGCCGAAATATGGTACCAAACCGTACGGCTTATCAAAGAAGCATCGCCCACCACGACCATCGAAACGCTTATTCCAGACACGAAAGGCAATTGGGAAGCGCTTGAGCGCATGATTTCAGCCGGACAGGAAGTCGTTTCTCACAATATGGAAACCGTAGAACGGCTTTATCGTCGTGTACGACCACAGGCTCGCTACGAACGAAGTCTGGAGCAGATTCGGCGGACAAAAGTGTACGGGCAACGTACCAAATCAGGTATTATGCTCGGGCTTGGCGAAACCCACGATGAAGTGTTTAAAGCAATGGACGATCTGGCCGAAAATGGGCTGGACGTACTGACACTGGGTCAATACCTGCAACCAACTAAAATGCATCACGAAGTAATCGAATGGATTCATCCCGATACGTTTGCGATGTACCGTGAAGAAGGACTAAAACGCGGACTTAAATACGTTGAATCAGGACCGTTGGTTCGGTCGAGCTATCACGCTGAAAAGCACGTAAATGTTTAAAATGGGCGAATTTGCATCGTACAGTAATCAATGGAAAAGGAATTAGAGATCTAGGTTCATCCTTACTCATTGTACGTTATCTATTCATCATTTTTAAACAATTAGATACATTCGTTTCTTATTTAGGAGAGTCCGGACCATCGGTTCGGACTCTTTCTTTACTGCATGAAAAAATATGACTTCATCATTGCCGGAGGTGGAATGGCAGGTTTGAGCCTGGCTTACTACTTACTTCAGTCTCCGTTACGTACTAAATCCATTTTGATTCTGGATCGTGAACGTAAAAACCAGAATGACCGGACCTGGTGTTTCTGGGAACGTAACACGAAGTCATCACCCCCATATGCATTCGAGTCTATTCTGTTTCGTAAATGGAACCGCGTAAATTTTCATGGCACTACGTATGCCGGCCCAATAGATATGGGGAAATACCAGTATAAAATGCTACGTGGTATCGACTTCTACGATTTCATGGAGAATGAACTGGCAAAATGGCCCAACATTGAACGGAAACAAGCTACCATTGATCGGATCAAGGACACGCCCCAGGGCGGATTTGTCATAGCCAACGATGAACCTTATATCGCTGACTACGTATTCGACAGTACGTTCGCTCTGAAACTGGATCAACCCGAAAACCATAACCTGCTCCAGCATTTTAAAGGTTGGGTCATTACTACCGAAAAACCATGCTTTGATCCACAACTGCCGGAAATCATGGATTTCCGGGTAGAACAGAACGGCGATTGCCGCTTTGTTTATGTACTACCTTTTAACGAAAAGACAGCGCTGGTCGAATTTACGCTCTTCAATGAAAAATTACTTCCTGAGGCTGAATACGACAGGGTACTACGGCGGTATATCGAACAATATCTGGATACAGGGGAGTACAAAATCAGCGAAACGGAATACGGCGTAATTCCAATGTCGGACGAGGCAACAAAAGAAAATCCGTCGGAACACATTGTGCGAATCGGCACCGCCGGTGGGTTCACCAAAGCCTCAACCGGATATACTTTTCAGCGAACACAGCGTTACCTGCAAAGCATCGTTCGCAGCCTGGTAGAAACCGGTAAACCCAACCGCCGGGTACCGTGGTTCAAGCGCCGGTTTAAATTTTACGATAGTATATTTTTGAATGTACTCGAAAAAAAGCGCCATCCGGCCGACGATGTGTTTACGCTGGTTTACACAGAAAATTCACGACGTATTTTTGCATTTTTAGATGAAGATACGCGCTTTATCGATGAACTTCGTCTGTTTGCTACGTTACCCTTCTGGCCATTTGTATATGCATTCTTCGACGTAATACGTCGAAAGCTGTCCAACTGATCGGCCGACTCCAACTGCAATGTATTGTCACCTTCTGAGAAACTTGTAGATTTGTGGAATAAACCAAGTCATACGGAGTATCAATGCCTTATCTTTTCACTTCCGAGTCCGTTTCTGAAGGACACCCCGATAAAGTCGCTGACCAAATCTCTGACGCGCTGATAGATAATTTCCTGGCGTTCGACCCTTCCAGTAAAGTTGCCTGCGAAACGCTCGTCACTACTGGCCAGGTTGTATTGGCCGGAGAAATAAAAACGGATACGTATCTAGACGTTCAGAAAATCACACGTGAGGTAATTCGTAAAATTGGCTACACCAAGAGCGAGTACATGTTCGAAGCCAACTCCTGCGGAATCTTCTCAGCGTTACACGATCAGTCTGCCGATATTAACCAGGGGGTTGACCGTCAGGTAGTAGGCGACGATTTTGAGTCGAAAGCAAACGCACAGGGCGCTGGTGACCAGGGGATGATGTTTGGTTATGCTACTAACGAGACGGATAACTACATGCCTCTGCCGCTCGACCTGGCTCACGATATTCTGCGGCAGATGTCGAACATTCGTAACAACGAAAAAGAATTGATGCCGTACCTGCGTCCCGACGCCAAATCGCAGGTAACGATTGAATACTCGGACGATCATCAGCCCGTTCGCATTGACACAATTGTTGTATCGACCCAACACGATGATTTCGCGGATGACGAAACGATGCTGAAAAAAATCAAGGAAGATATCATCAACATCGTTATTCCACGCGTTAAATCTGCCCAAAAAACGGAGCTGCACAAACTGTTCACCGACGATATTACGTACTACATTAACCCAACGGGTAAGTTCGTAATTGGCGGACCGCATGGCGATACAGGTTTGACCGGCCGGAAAATCATCGTTGATACGTATGGTGGCAAAGGTGCTCACGGTGGAGGTGCTTTCTCAGGCAAAGATCCTTCGAAAGTAGACCGTTCGGCGGCTTATGCAACGCGCCACATTGCGAAAAACCTCGTAGCTGCCGGTCTGTGCGATCAGGTGCTGGTACAGGTTTCCTATGCGATTGGTGTGGCAAAACCCTGTGGTCTATACGTGAATACGTACGGCACGGCTAAAGTGGATATGCATGATGGTGAAATCGCAGAAAAAGTAGGTCAGATCTTCGATATGCGCCCATACGCTATTGAACAGCGCCTGAAGCTACGTAATCCAATCTATTCGGAGACTGCGGCTTACGGACATATGGGTCGTAAAAATGAAGTTGTAAAGAAGGTATTTGGTTCAAACGGCCACTCAAAGGAAGTAGAAGTTGAACTGTTTACCTGGGAGAAACTCGATTTTGTCGATAAAATTAAAGAAGCCTTCGGTTTATAATTTGTGAAGTCAGCTTCTTTTAAGCCGATTTCATTACAGAACAGGAAAAAGAGAAAGCCACCCCGAACGGGGTGGCTTTCAACGTATTGAGTGGTTTTGATTTATAACTCATCAAGGTCAACGACCTCGTCTTCTTCAATTCGGGTTTTGGCCTCAATAATAGCCGGACTGGAAATATCGTTTCGTTTCTGTTTGCAGCGAACAAGCTTATCTTTCAGCACATCCATCACCCGGTCGGTGGCGCTTTCGAAACTTTTATCGTGCTCTTTCACGAAAATCTCTTTCCCCGGAATTAGCAGGCGGACTTCGACTATTTTTTCCTTGATTTTGTTCGAGTCGGCTCCTTCCAGCCTTAAAAACACCTCTCCGCTGATAATACGGTCATGAAAGGTATCCAACTTGTCAAGCTTTGCCTGGATGAAATCTAACAGGCTCTGATCGGCCGTGAATCGCACGGCATGAATTTGTAGTCTCATTGTGTCGCTTTTAAAGTGAACTGAAATTAGAACATCAATGGATTGACTAAGTTTGGCAATACGTGTCATAAAGTCAAGACTATCTACGAAAGATACAAGCCTGTTTCACGACCTTTCTCAGATAATCGCCTTAACACTCTGATATAGGCGTATATTATTGTAATCCGTGGAACGGTTACATGTGAATGTTCTTTGAAAAGTATAATTTGAATTATTTGAAAAGCACTTTAATGGGTTTATCGGGGCGTAACGTAATGAGTGGGCGGGGCGTAATTTGCTGATTCAAAGCAGGCTGAATGTCAAATTCCCGTACCAGCATGGCTAGTAAGATCTGCATTTCCATCAAGGCAAATTGATTGCCAATGCACAGACGCGGCCCTCCGCCAAATGGTAAGTATGCATACGAATGTAACTGATCTTTTTCACCACCTGGTGCAAATCGTTCTGGCTTAAACCGTTCAGGGTCAGGCCAACTGGTAGGATCTCGATGAAGCAGGTAGGGGCAAACCAGCGCTGTTGCTCCGGCCGGAATCGTGTACGGGCCAAGCTGATCGTTGCCGAGTGCCAGACGACTCATAATCCAGGCTGGTGGGTATAATCGCAATGACTCCTGAATAACCTGTAAAGTATATGGCAGGGATCGGAACAGATCGGGATTCGGGGTTCTGGCGGTACCTAGTACCCGCTGACTTTCATTACGTAGTTGAGTTAATACGTCCGGATGCTGGGAAATTAAATAGAGTGTCCACGCCATTGAGACGGCGGTTGTTTCATGACCCGCTGAAAACAACGTAACGCACTCGTCGCGTAGTTGTTGATCCGACATGCGTTCTCCTGTTTCCTCATCTTCCGTACTAAGCAGCATGCCAAGCAAGTCATCTCCAGAATCCTGGTTTTTTCGGCGTTGGTCAATTAATCCGTAAATGAACGTATCGACTAGCTTTCCAGCCTGACGAAAACGTAAATTGCCGGGCGTAGGCCAGCTCAAAGGTACCCGTAGCGGAGACACGAGTCGATCATTGGCCATGTAATTCAGCGTATCGAGCGCAGAAGACAGGCCATCAAGCTGCGTAGCGACGTCGGAGCCAAACAACGTTTTGCAAACAATGCGCATCGTAACGTCCATAAACGCCTGCGATACGTTAACCGGCTGCTGGCGATTTTGCTCGTTCAGTTCATCGAGCCATCCCGCTGTTTCGGCAATCATGGTTTGCGTCAAGGCAGCTAACTTCTGACGGTGAAAAGCAGGCTGTGTTAGTCGTCGCTGCCGACGCCAGAAATCGCCTTCACTGGTAAGTAGTCCGTTGCCCAGAAAGATTTTGAGAACCTGAAACGCGAGCGAACGGCCGTAGTTTCGGTGGTTTTCCTGCAGGATATGCTTGCTGTCTTCGGGACTGAAGACCAGATACTGATGCCGTCCGCCAATTCGTAGATGCACCATGCGTTGCTGCTCACGCTGTAAAATTGATAACGTTTCCAGCGGCTTACGGAAGAACGCTAACGTATTGCCAATTAACGGGAGCCTTCCATACCTGGGCACCGGTTTGATCGCATGAGCCGTTGTTTCCATATAAAAAAGTCGTCCCGAAATGGTGTTCGGAACGACTATAAAGATAAGCGTGAACGACCAGAATCACTACGAGTTAATAACTTCTCCGCCGTTGACGTGAATGACCTGACCAGCAAAATATGAAGCGTCTTCGGAGGCCAGAAAAACGTAAGCTGGCGCTAGTTCAGCGGGTTGACCTGGCCGTTCCATCGGCGTGTCTTTCCCAAATTCGCCCACTTCCTTAAGCGTTTTTGTTGCCACGATCAAGGGTGTCCAGATAGGGCCGGGTGCCACAGCATTAACCCTGATTTTTCGTTCAATTAAATTCTGGGATAACGAACGCGTAAATGCCGTAACCGCTCCTTTCGTCGATGCATAGTCAATCAGCGCTTCGCTACCTCGATAGGATACAACGGAGGTTGTGTTAATAATGGAATCATTCTCAGCCATATAAGGTAGCAGAATTTTGGTAAGCCGGAACATTGCCAGAATGTTTAATTCAAACGTTTCGCGCATCTGCTGATCCGAAATATCCGTAAACTCCTTCTGTTCTACATGGTTCGCGGCATTGTTGACCAGAATATTGACGCGACCATACGTATCAATTACCAGATCAACGGCTTCCTGAATGAACGTATTTTCCTTCAGATCTCCGGAAATCAGGAGACACCGGCGCCCTTCGGCCTCAATCAGTTCTTTGGTCTTCTGAGCGTCGTCTTCTTCACGTGGATGATAAATGATCGCCAGATCGGCACCTTCGCGGGCAAAGTGAATGGCCACGGCTCGTCCGATACCCGAGTCGCCCCCGGTGATGAGGGCAATTTTATCTTTTAACTTATCCGAACCCTGGTAATCGTCCCGAATATAAATCGGTTGTGGGTCCATTTTATATTCCAGGCCCGGCTGTGCATCCTGATGCTGAGGCTTGGTTTTAACTTCCATTTGGTCCATAACAGTTGAGAATTGCGGTGTCGGGCTAAAGGTACGTCCGACACCATGATAAATCAGGCATTAACGATAGTACCGCCGTTTGGGTGTAAAACCTGACCAGTAATGTATGAAGCATCCTGCGATGCCAGGAATACGTAAGCTGGCGCCACTTCGGCAGGCTGACCGGGACGTTTCATCGGTACGTCTTTACCAAACTCAGCCACTTCTTCAGCACTTACCGAAGCCGGATTGAGTGGTGTCCAGATAGGACCAGGTGCTACGGCGTTGACGCGAATGCCTTTGGTGATCAGGTTGCTCGATAAGGCCCGCGTGAAGGTCATGATAGCGCCTTTCGTTGACGAGTATTCCAGCAGATCGGCACGGCCCTGGTAAGCAGTAACCGACGTAGTATTGATAATGGCGTCGCCTTTCGATAGGTGAGGAACGGCTGCTTTGGTTACACGGAAAAACGAATAGATGTTTGTCTCATAGGTAGCCAGCAAATCCTCGTCCGTTTCTTCTTCGAGTGTTTCGTGCTGCAATTGGATGGCGGCATTGTTGATCAGAAGGTTCAGCTTACCGAGTTGCTTTACGGTTTCATCGACAATGTAGGAGCAGTACCCTTCTTTTCGAATATCGCCCGGCAACAACAGACATTTACGTCCTTCAGCTTCGACTAAGGCTTTGGTTTTCTGGGCATCTGTCTCTTCGCGGGGCGTGTAGGAAATCGCTACGTCGGCACCTTCGCGGGCAAAATGAACAGCCACGGCTCGACCGATACCGCTGTCGCCCCCGGTGATGAGGGCAACTTTATCTTTCAACTTATTAGCCCCTTTGTACGACGATCGAATCACAATCGGCTGCGGGTCCAGTTGGGCTTCAATACCCGGCTGGACGTCCTGATGCTGGGGGGGGATTTCTACATTCATAACGTTGCTGTTGGTTGTACGTCTCTGAATAAGCCAAAAGCAACGACAGTTGTTTACAGAAATCGACTGAAATAGTAGATATTGTTAAGCAGTCACGGAATGCGTAATATCGTACCTCTAAACGTTTTTAGCATATGAATGTCAACGGCGATGCAAAAGCAGCCCGTACTTATGATGCCATTGTGATTGGCTCGGGAATCAGCGGGGGCTGGGCAGCTAAAGAACTGTGTGAAAAGGGACTACGTACGCTCGTGCTGGAACGTGGGCGCGACGTAAAACACATAGTTGATTACCCAACTGCTACGTTGAATCCATGGGAGTTTTCGCACCGGAACCGAATGCCCGAAGCCTTTGATCAGGAAAACCCCATCGCTACCAAATGCTACGCGCTGGACGAGAGTACACAACAGTTTTTTGTAAAAGACGCCGATCATCCGTACGTTCAGGAAAAACCATTCGACTGGATTCGGGGCTATCAGGTAGGTGGCAAATCGCTGATTTGGGCCCGTCAGACGCAGCGATGGAGCAAATTTGATTTTGACGCTCCTGGTCGTGATGGGGCTTCTATTGACTGGCCGATCCGGTATGAGGACGTAGCGCCCTGGTATAGTCATGTCGAAAAATTTGTGGGTATCAGTGGCAATAAAGACGGCCTGGAAACACTGCCCGATGGCGAGTTTCTGAAGCCCTGGGAGCTAAACTGCGTCGAGAAACACATTCAGAAGCGCGTAGCCGAACACTGGAAAGATCGCTACGTTATCATTGGTCGTTGCGCCCACCTGACCGAGCCGAAGCAAATTCACTACGACCAGGGGCGGGCGCAGTGTCAGGCGCGGCATTTGTGCTACCGGGGATGTCCGTACGGCGGCTACTTTAGTTCCAATTCATCTACAATTCCCTGGGCTGCCAAAACCGGCAAACTGACGCTACGGCCTGACTCGGTGGTTCACTCAATTATTTACGACGACGCGAAAGGAAAAGCAACCGGCGTTCGGGTGATTGATACGCATACAAAGCAGATGACGGAGTACTTTGCCCGGATTATTTTCGTGAATGCAGCCTGCCTGAACACTAACCTGGTCTTGCTGAACTCGACGTCCCGGCGTTTTCCGAAAGGACTGGGAAACGATAACGGGTTGCTGGGGCGCTACGTAGCGTTTCACAATTATCGGGGGAACATCGTTGCGGATTACGAGGGCTTTGAGGATGGGTATTATTACGGTCGGCGGCCAACGACAGCGTTTATGCCTAATTTTCGGAATGTTCGCAGGCAGGAAATGGCTTTTCAGCGAGGATACATGGTTGCTTTCAGTGCGGCTCGTACGAACTGG
>NZ_JBMDWV010000429.1:0-32461 GCF_048594605.1 Spirosoma sp. | reverse complement strand
AGTTCGCAAATACGTCGGGTTTAAGAACCCGACTCCACGACGGTCCGTTGGATCTTACGTATCGCTTCGGCAAAGGATTCCATATCGGTACGTGTGCCGAGCATCGCCTGCTGAAAAATCCAGACGGCGTCATCAGCGCAGGCGCGTTCGGCTTCAGGACAATTCACCTGTGCGTAATCGACGTAGTCAGGAATGGCGTAACACATCCAGTTTTTTTGCTGGAAAACCGGCTGTTTGTAGAGCGGATGCGGATATCCCGCCGAACAGGGTACGCCTTCCGCCGACAACATGGCCACAAATTCTTTCTTCGGAATATTCCTGAATTTGGTTTTATCGTATTTGAAAATATAAAGGTGATAGCAATGGCGCGTCGCTACGTCTCCCCTGTTCAACGGCGTAATCCCTTCTATATCAGCCAGCAAACTATCGAGGTATAAACCGTTGCCGTTACGTATCTGCGTTTGCTCGTCGAGTCGTTTTAATTGTTCGGAAAGCAGAACGGCCTGCAATTGAGTAATTCGGTAATTACAGCCGGGGTTAAAATGATCGTACCACTGCCCGTGTGGTAACCGTCCTACATTACGTAGTGAATTCATTCGCTGGTACAGATCATCGTCGTTGGTGATTACAATGCCTCCTTCCCCACTGGTCAGGTTTTTGGACGACTGAAAACTAAAACTCCCTGCATCGCCGATAGAGCCCAGTTTCCGGCCTTTGTACTCAGCCCCGTGTGCATGAGCCGCATCTTCAATAACCCGTAAGTTATGGGTTTGGGCAATGGACAGAATGGCATCCATATCGCAGGCGAGTCCGGCAAAATGAACCGGAATAATCGCGCGGGTTCGCTCCGTAATGGCCGCTTCAATTTTTGAAGGATCGAGGTTATACGTATCGGGATCAATATCGACAAAGACCGGAACGCAATTCACTTCCAGCACGACGGAAGCCGTAGCAATAAACGTATACGGTGGCACGATCACCTCGTCGCCCGGACGGACTCCGCAGGCAATCAGCGCCAGACGTAACGAAACCGACCCGTTGACGCAGCTAATGGCATATTTGCTCCCGCAATAGTCGGCAAACTGCCGCTCGAACGTAGCAACGGCATCGCCACAATCGGGATTTCCCCACTGTCCACTTCGCACTACGTCGGCAACAGCCTGTACGTCCTGTTCATCAAAAATTGGCCAGGAAAAACTCCGCTTCACCGTCGGTTCGCCACCATGTAGGGCTAGTTGTGGGTCTGTTGTTACGTTATTCATTACGCACTAAAATTCAGAATATATTTTTAGTACGTAATCTACCCGAATTCAGGCTACTAGCGTTTGTCTTTTTCTCTTCTGACAGGGTCAATTGTTCACTTTAAGTCATCCTAATGCATTGGAAAAGGATTATGAGTTTTTTGGTAATTCATTAATCCAACGAATGGCCGCAGATTACAAGTTCTATTGAATATTTCTCATTTTTTCATATAAAAAACAAGTTCTTAACAAAACTTCAAAGAAATCTGGAAGCGGCAAAGCTGATTCGTAACAGTCGAGCTTATCAGGCTACCGCCTGATGACTGATAAGAGGGCTTGAAGTCGGTTTATTGATTATGAAGATTATGCCGTCAGTAGAACCTGTATCGGTTTATACCCAGCTTCAGAGGGTGTCTGACCACGAAACACTGTCATTCAGCTCCCTAAGTTACCCCGACAGATTATCTGGGTTTCAGTGCAATTAGCATGGTCAGGATTAAGAGAGGATTGACCAATAAATTTCCCTACGACCAATGCTAAGACACTCTATCCCAGCAGCTTACTACTGGATCTTTTTTCGCTATCTTGTCAGAAGGTAATAAGTTAACCCAAAATGATTAGCAAAAGCAGTGACTCTACAACCGAAAGTTATAGAGCCGCTTACTCCTTTGATAACCCAACACAAAAGCACTGAGGCAATCAAAGGAGTATTTTTTCATATAAAAATGCTTCAATGTAATTAATGATCTAATCATTACTAGTTCAAAATCATTTCATTACTGACGAATCGTGACTAACGTAAGCGAGTTTAACGCTACAATAGTCCACTAAATCAAGGCGTAAAAAGACACACTATTAATCATAAAACCTTTACCTAATATGCCTCCAAAGGGTTTGTACGTACAATATGGCTGTGGACTGTCGGCACCTGAAGAATGGATTAACTTCGATACTTCCCCTACTCTTCGAATTCAGAAGATACCAATCCTAGGTACACTCCTTAAAAAGAAGCTTTACTGCGTTTTCCCCAATAATGTCCGTGTTGGCGATATTATATCGGGGCTGCCTATACCCCCAAACTCCTGCCAGGGTGTGTATAGTTCACATACGCTGGAACACCTTAGCCTCAACGATTTTCGAAAGGCCATAAAAAATACGTATACCATGCTCCTACCTGGCGGATGGTTTCGATGCGTCGTTCCCGACTTAGAGACGTATGCTCGCCAATACATTGCGGAGCTCGAATCAGGTGATGACAAAGCCAGCCACCGGTTTTTATCGCCCCGGGGCGAACGTACCATGCTGGGTGTAGAGAATCGCCCCCGAGGTACAAAGGGCCTTCTAGAATCCATGCTCGGCAATTCACACCATCTTTGGATGTGGGATTATCGCTCGTTAGCCACCGAGCTGCAGGATGCTGGCTTCATTCATATCCGTCCTTGTACATTTAACGACTCAACCGATCCAATGTTTCTCCAGGTAGAAGACCCTACCCGTTTTCAGTCAGCGGTAGCGATAGAGTGTTCAAAATAATGAAGCCCGGGGTATAATCCCATGAGTCTTTGATAAGGCTGCTAACTTCCATCTGTTTGTTAACTTTATCCAAGCGAATTTCACGACTCCATATTTGTCATTCTTCCAGCGTTACCTGTTGAGTAGTAAATTAGCCATCTGTTCTCCGCCCATGACTCGCGGTTGGACTCGAAGTTATGGACAGGGAATCTTTCGTTGGGATTACGATAAAGTAATCAAGCAAAGTAGTCTGGATTAATGTAAAGAAGATCATACAACAAAAAGCTATGCTTATTTCACTCACTAAATGGCTGATTACTGTAGTGATGACGCTTGTAATTCCTATAACGGGTATCATCTATTGGGGAGCCACGAACTCAAGGGGTAAACTCTGTATTGTTTTGACAGGGCTGTTAATCAATAGTGGGTTAGCTTTCTGGTATAGCTGGCTGGATCGTCGTCCTAAAAGCTTTACCGATTGGCTTAGACACTAAGCTCCAGCTTAACATATTGGCAGTGGCTGCTGCAAAAGTCGATACTCCTGCAAACGGGCTAATCCATAGGCGATTTTCAGTCACAAATCGGATTATAATTGACTCTTAGTTTAACCGGGATTGAGCCTGTTTCTGAATTTTGCAATAGCCAGGGCACTTAGATATAATATAAATACACTGTTTACCTTATGAAATTACTTTTGTTTCAGCTCGTCACTTTACTATCAATGCTAAGTAGTTTAGCGTTTGGTCAGATATCCCCTAAAACTAACTATTTTGGACTTAGAGCGGGCTATTTAAGAACGGCGACGACAATAACGGCTTCGCAAGGGGCGAAAGATTACGGTACAAAACTAGTTGGGATTGCTGATAGGAGTGGCTTTTATAGCGGAGTCTTCTATCACCATAATTTAGGAAAAGTGCTAGCTTACCGGTTAGAACTGAATTACCAACAGAAAGGGATACAGAATCAAGATCCAGCAGGTAATTTTCTCTTTGAGCAGCCCTTTCATTATATTGGATTTACGCCACTATTCGGTATTACTCCTTTGTCTAAACTAAGCGTTTTTGTTGGTCCGGAAGCTAATCTACGGGTCGGAGCCATTCCACCAGGGCAAAATAACCGACCCACATCTATTGAGGCCGGTATTAGTACCCGTGTATCTTATCGATATAAGCGGATTGGCATCGAAGTAAGCTACTTCAATGCCTTTAATACATTCAATTCTTTTGAGGTTAACCCAATCATCCGATTTGACTTCAAAAACCAGAATTGGCAAGCAGGTCTATTTTTTGCTCTTTCAAAACTTAAAAAAGATAGTGAGTCTAATTGACCTTTTTGCATGTAGAACTATTTATATCATTACAGCTAAACTTATTTAATTCTCCTCACATAAGATTAGTTATTAAACTAAAGCGAAAAAAGTACGAAAAATATAAGTTGGCCCAATGTTGTACTTTCGTTAGAAATCAGATAGCTACGTTAGCAAACAAAAAAGCGCACTACATTTTCATTCCCTTTAACTGCTCTTATAAAAATACCATTTTCAATAATAGTACCAGGCCCATCATCTACGGCACGCTTCAGGCACGGAACGCACGTAATATAAGAATTTGATCACATCGCAGGAGTTGGCTTAACCGGGAAAATAAGCGTACTTTACCGGTTATTATGGTGGAGAAAGTGACATACGTACGACAGGAAACATCATGGCTGAGTGGCTTGCTGGCCCTATGGCTGATGGTGTCGTTCCAGAGCCGTCTCGACGTAGCGCAACGTATCACCGACCGCCAAACGTACCTTTCCTGTACCGCGCTCTGGCAACAAACCGATGAATCGGATTACGCGCCCAATGATAACGTCCACACCCATCTGGCGCTGGTCTATCCCACATCAGGTTTTGTTTTTACTACGTCCACCGGTTTTCTACCTTGCAGCCGTTATTCTCTACCAAAAAACTGGCGCACCAACGTAGTAACAGCAATACAGC
This sequence comes from Spirosoma sp., assembly GCF_048594605.1. Classification (GTDB taxonomy): domain Bacteria; phylum Bacteroidota; class Bacteroidia; order Cytophagales; family Spirosomataceae; genus Spirosoma. The sequence continues at coordinate 27,724 of NZ_JBMDWV010000429.1, read as the reverse complement.
AGTCTCCGTTTATTTTTGAGATTCTTCGTCTGATTTTTGAGCACCAGATTGCCATCAACGCGCCCTGACGATAGACTTGAGTTGCTGAATCAAAGCAGACCGTAGCACTTACCTTGATACGTATCAGGGCAGGATATATCTGTTAATCAGCCTGTTTCGTTGATCTGTTGAGCACTCGAATTAATTATTGTTAGCCGGAAGCGCAGTCTGGCCCGGCAAAACAATCTCTGTATTTAACTTCTTTTCGTATGTGGTCTACAATAGCCCGCGCTATTCTTTCTTATCGACTTTTCTGGCTGGGTTTCCTGGTTTTGCTGACCGGCGTAATGGCCTATTTTGGCACTAAAATTCAGTTGTCCTATACGCTTGCCCGTGTGCTGCCGCTAACTGATTCGACCCAGATTCAGTACGAACGTTTTAAAACGCAGTTTGGCGCCGACGGTACGTTGATGGTGATCGGTTGGCAAAGTGACCGATGGTTCGACCTTCCGGTTTATCAGGATTGGTACGACATGACCGATAAGGTTGGCAAAGTAACGGGCGTGAAACAGGTGCTCTCAACAGCCCGCCTTTTTACCCTCGAACGGGACGGGGATTCCTGGTCAGTTAAGCCGCTGGTTACGAAGCGACCGACAACGCAGGCTGAGGTGGATTCGATGAAGCAACGAGTGCTGGCCTTGCCATTTTATGAAGGGTTGTTATTTAATCCGTCGTCGAAATCGACGCTCATGGCGATTTCCTTTGATGAGAAAAAACTCAATTCGAAAGAACGGCAGCTTTGGGTAAGTAAAATCCGAAGCTATGGTGAGCAGTTTGCGCAGAAAAACGGGCTTGAACTTCATTATTCGGGCATGCCGTCGATTCGGACGGAGGTTATGAAAAAAGTGTCCGGCGAAATGAAGCTATTCATGGGGCTGGCCGCTGCCGCTACCGCACTGATTGTTTCACTCCTGTTCCGCTCCGGCCGAATTGTCTGGATTTCGATGCTGGTGGTGGCTATGGGCGTAGCCTGCGCCGTTGGCACGCTTTCGCTGTTCGGTTATGAAATCACCTTACTGACGGGACTGATTCCGCCCCTGCTGATCGTTATTGGCGTACCAAACTGTGTTTTTCTAGTCAATAAATACCACGAAGAGCTGGCCGATCATGGCGATAAACAACGGGCGCTCGAGACGATGATCGAGCAGATTGGCGTATCGGCGGGATTGGCGAACGTAACGACAGCGATTGGGTTCGGCGTTTTTTATTTCACCAACAGCCGGTTACTGGTCGAATTTGGTGTCGTTGCGGCCATCAGTGTCCTGCTCGTGTACGTGATCTGCCTGCTGATGGTACCGATTCTGCTGAGTTACTTACCCGTCCCGAAAGCGGCCCGTTTACAAACGCTTCAGGGCGGTAGCTGGCGCGGCCTGCTCAACCGGGTCGATCATCTGGTACATCATCGGCGGGGGCTGATCTACGGAACCGTTGCGGCCATTACACTTATCAGTTCATTAGGTTTGTTCCTGATTCGGGTTGAAGGCTACGTAGTGGACGATTTACCGAAAAACGACCCGGTCTATACGGATCTGAAGTTTATCGAAAAGGAGTTCAAAGGTGCGCTTCCACTGGAAGTAATGATCGACACGGGTCAACCCAATGGCGTATTTGCCGAGGCTGGTCGGGCGCTTTACAAAGTGCGGGCCATGGAACGGATTATGGCGCAGTATCCGGAATTTTCAAAACCCAGCTCGCTGGTCGACGCAATACGTTTCGCGTACCAGATGTACCGGGGTGGTGATCCGAAATACTACGTTCTACCACCAGCTATGGAGCTAAAGAAACTAGCGGGCGACGCATCATTAATGGGCGGCAGCAGTAAAACGCCGGTAGTCAATTCGTTTCTGGATAAAGATCGGCAACTTACGCGGGTGAGTTACCAGATGGCCGATATTGGCTCGATCAGGTTACAGTCGGTAATGAGTAAACTACGCCCCCGGCTGGATTCGCTGTTTGCCGGTACGCCTTACAAGGTAAGTTTAACGGGTCATAGCCTGGTTTTTCTACAGAGCAACGACTACCTGCTGGGTAACCTGTACGAGAGCCTTGTCATTGCTATTGTTCTGATTGCGCTGGTGGGCATGATTCTGTTCCGGTCGGTCCCGATTATTCTGTTATCCAAGCTACCCTGTTTGATTCCATTGGTGGTGACAGCGGGGATTATGGGCTTTACCGGCATTGCTTTCAAGCCGTCAACGATTCTGATTTTCAGCATTGCCTTTGGTTTATCGTCCGATGGTACGGTGTATTTTCTGACCAGCTATCGGCGGCAACTTGAACTAGGTTTCGAACCTCCGGTCGCTATCACGAAAGCGATTCATGAAACGGGAATCAGTCTGATCTATACAGCCCTGATTCTGGCTGGTGGATTTGTCGTTTTTGCCGCTTCAAGCTTTGGCGGTACGGCCGCTTTAGGGGTGTTGGTAGCCACTACGGTGCTCATGGCCTGCCTCACGAATCTGGTTCTGTTACCCGCCCTTCTACTGACCTTAAAACGATATCGCGTCTGACAGGTGTCCGGCGAGTTTTTGAGATCGTTACGTTTGGTCGGGAATCGTCAAGTGCTGATTGCCAGCGCCTGACTTTTTATTTTACTACGAAACAAAAAGATTCGTTTTCTGATGTAGCCTTATGACTTGGCTCACATCCGAACCCTTATTAACTCCCTTTGTTATGATCGCTCAACTTACTCTTGATTCATCAGAAACCAGGCTACGGTGGTTAAAAGACCTGGCTTTTTTATCTGCGGGCGTCTTGTGCGCGGGTATGGGACTTAAAGGATTTTTGTTACCCAACAATTTTCTGGATGGCGGTGCTATGGGAATTTCGCTGCTTCTGGAAATTACAACCGGCGTTGAACTCTCTATTCTGGTCGTTGTCGTGAATATTCCCTTCATCTGGATGGGTTATCGTCAGATATCCAAAGGCTTCGCCATTCGAACGGTTGTGGCCATTGGCCTGCTCGCGATTTGTCTGGCACTGGTTCCGTATCCACTTGTCACGCAGGATAAGCTCCTGATTTCTGTATTTGGTGGTTTTTTTCTCGGTGCTGGTATTGGACTTGCCATCCGTGGTGGTGGTGTTCTGGATGGCACCGAAGTATTAGCCATCTGGTTAAGTCGTCGTTCACCCCTGACAGTGGGCGACGTTATTATGCTGATCAACGTACTGGTCTTTGGCTCAGCGGCCTTGCTTCTCAACGTCGAAACAGCCTTATATGCGATGCTGACATATCTGGCGGCATCTAAAACGATCGATTTCCTGATTCACGGGATCGAGGAATACACGTCGATCATCATTGTCTCCGACCATCACGAAGCGATACGTCTGATGATTACGGAAGAAATGGGCCGCGGGGTTACTGTTCTGAAAGGTGAAAAAGGATACGGCAAACGCGGCCACCGGAAGCAGGACACGAACGTATTGTATACAGTGGTTACCCGCCTGGAACTGACTCGCTTAAAAGACCGAATCGACCGTATTGATAACCACGCATTTATCATCAATCACGGAATCGACGATGCCAAAGGCGGCATGGTGAAGGGGCGGCCATTGCACTAATTCGTCAGAGACAGTTATTCACTTATCATTTATTGATGGATGATGTCGGGTTTTGTACGTATTGCCAGATTTAAGACTCCGGCAATACGTACCCATAAGTCGTCATTCAATACGTATTATGGAATCATACAACCTGTGGCTCATTATTGTGGCTTTGGCGATACTGGCGGTTGCCTGGTTACCCTCTTTACTGAAGGATTACGCCCTTTCTTACCCTATTCTGTTTGTTCTGGGAGGTTGGGTATTGTACAAACTTCCGCTTCCACTGCCAGATCCCTCACCGCTGGACCATCCCGAGTTGACGACCCATTTAACGGAGCTTTGTGTAACCGTAGCCCTAACCGGAACAGGCCTCAAAATAGATCGTCGGTTCAGCTGGCGAGGCTGGCGGTTGCCGCTTCGACTCATCTGGCTGACAATGGTCGTTACCATCATTTTGTTTACAGGTCTGGCCTGGGGCCTGGGCAACTGGGATTTCCCAACGGCTTTATTATTGGGAGCCAGCCTGGCGCCAACTGATCCGGTGCTGGCAGGAGATGTGCAGGTTGGCGACCCCAACGAAGGCCAGGAAGACGTAGTACGTTTTGCGCTAACGGCCGAAGCGGGCATGAACGACGGTATGGCTTTTCCGTTTGTGTATTTAGCGATTGCCGCCGTTCAACCTACGATACCACTTGCTCAAACGCTGACACACTGGGCATTATTTGATCTACTCTACCGGGTCGGGTTAGGGGTTTTGGCGGGTTGGTTAACGGGTCGGTTATTGTCATACATGATCTTCGAACTCCCGCAACGTATCAGCATCAAATCAACGGCTTATGGCTTCGTCGCGCTGTCTATTACGTTGATCAGCTACGGATTGACCGAACTGTTTCATGGCTACGGTTTTCTGGCGGTTTTTATCGCGGCCATCACCGTTCGAAACCGCGAACGTACGCACGAGTACCACACCTATATGCATGCTTTTTCTGACCAGATCGAGCGACTACTGGTTGCCTTACTGCTCATTCTGTTTGGGGGAGCGATTGGCAGTGGCCTATTGCACGCCTTAACCTTTCCAGATGCGGTGTTGGGTTTATTACTGGTTTTTGCGATTCGCCCCCTAATTGGCTGGCTAACGCTGGCGAGAACGGGCGTACGAGGGTTGAAACGCTGGACCATCGCCAGTTTCGGTATTCGGGGAATTGGTTCGTTATTCTACATCGCGTTTGCGCTACAGAAAGCACAGTTTATGAATCCCGAACGTATTTGGGCCCTAACAGGCTGGACAGTGCTATTATCCGTGTTTGTGCATGGAATCTTATCCACCCCCGTAATGAATCGTTTGGACCGGCGTTTCCGACGGCCAGCCAGACCACACGAATAAGTTGATCATAATACGTACTATAACCAATATCCGGCCTTCAAAAGCCTGGTTTTCAGAAAGATGCTGCGGATAGTGAGTTTGACGGAGTCAGCCGATACGTTGTCAGAAGATGGTTCAAAAATTACAGTTTACCAATGCCTAAAGCTGCACTTCTTCCCTCCCGCTCACCTTACTGATATGACATTTATCGGCTTTTATAATAAATTCTTCGTTGACAACCACTACGTTGTTAACCTCACCAACAAATCTGAATCGGTCCTGCGTATTGGCCAGTTCAGACTGATAGGAATCGTCTAACACGACGTAAGTTGTTGTATTATCTCGACGCGAATTCTCATACCGAATTGTATCCGAATTGGTAATACGTATCGTATAATAATCGGTTAGCGAAGCCCCCAGAACTTTAATATTCACAAACCTGAACTCTGTTGTACATACAGTTTCCTCCTGGCAGGCACACAGACTAACCAATCCGGTCATAGCCCCAATCCTTAATATACGCGATACGTTCATAGCCTCATTTGTCGTTTGATCTGCTCCTATGACCTTTCTTCCAATATCAGAGTTGGAATGGGGCTGCGTTTTTGTTGATGCTCCTGCGTTGCTTTTCCATATCTATTGCTACTACTTCTCGTCTTTCTTCTATTTTCGCGATTAATATTAATAGTCAAGACTTTGAGTAACGTAACAGACGAAGCAAATCTGGCAATCGGCATCGACCTGGGTGGTACCCGCATCAAAGGTGTGCTGCTTGATATGCATACAGGTAAGATCTTACACAAGCGAATTACCCCAACAAACGACGGAGAGAATGGTAACTGGCAATCGGTAGTCATACAAACCGTGCGTTATTTGAAAACGACCACCCTAAGACCCATACGGGGAGTTGGTTTAGCGGCCCCTGGTCTTCCAACACCAGATAACACAGCCATTGCCTGTATGCCTGGCCGCTTGCAGGGACTCGAAGGTTTACGCTGGTCGGAACTTTTGGGAGAGCCCGTCCGGGTGCTCAACGACGCACATGCTGCATTAATGGCCGAAGCTCAGTTTGGCGCGGCCAAAGCGGCCAAAAACGTCGCCATGCTTACGTTGGGTACGGGTGTTGGCGGTGGTCTCCTGCTAAATGGGCAACTGTATCAGGGATTCTACCAGATGGCCGGGCACCTAGGCCATATCTCCGTAGATGCCGATAGCGAGTACACCGACGTAACGAATATGCCCGGTAGCCTGGAAGATGCCATTGGCAATGTAACAGTAAGTCGACGCTCATACGGTCGCTACAAAACCACCTACGAATTAGTCGATGGATACCGCCAGGGCGAGCCGCTGGCGACATTGGTCTGGTTAACGTCACTACGCAGGCTATCGGTCGCCCTGGCGTCCATTGCGAATGCTTATTCACCCGAACTTATTGTATTGGGGGGCGGAATTACCCAGGCCGACGATGCTTTGTTTGGGCCACTGCAGACATTCATCGATCTGTTCGAGTGGCGTCCAAGTGGCAAAAAAACAACGATCTGCAAAGCGCACTTCGAAGACTGGGCCGGTGCCATCGGAGCAGCCGCCTTCTGGAACGATTAATAGATAAACGGACATGAGCTTAACTCGTCAATACATTCAACGTACCCACGACATTCTGGCTACCATCGAACAACAGGAAGCCGCGATTCAGCAGGCGGCCCAGTGGTTCAGTCAAACGATTCTGGCCGGACGAATGGTACATCTCTTCGGTAGCGGCCACAGCCGGATCATGGTTGAGGAAATGTGGCCTCGCTACGGTTCGTTTCCGGGCTTCAATCCGATTGTTGAATTATCGCTTTCGTTTCATAATCTGGTTGTGGGTGCCAATGGCCAGCGCCAGGCCATGTTTCTGGAGAACGTAGCCGGTCTGGCGGCACGAATACTACGTAACTACGATCTGTCAGCGCAGGATTCTGCCCTGATTATTTCGTCTAGTGGTAGCAACGTAGTGCCGATCGAAATGGCTGAGATCTGCCAGCAGAACGGCATAAAAGTCGTTGCGCTAATCACCAGGCAACACGCCGAAAAAAGCATCAGCAAACGCCCTGACGGCAAGAAGCTAAGTGATTTTGCGGACCTGGTGCTGGATACAGGCGCTCCTGTAGGCGATGCGATGATCGCTGTTCCGGGGCTGGATACGCCCGTTTCGCCCGGCTCAACGGTTGGCGGGGCCATCCTTGTAAACTGTATAAAAGCCGAAGTAGCCCGCCTGCTAACCGAAGCGGGCCAGCCACCCAACGTGCTGTCGGCCGCCAACGTAGTGGGTGCCGATAGAGCCGTTACGTTGTTCGAAAGTGCGTACGATGAGCACGCGCACCGACTGGCTAAACTTTATGAACACGTAGGAAAAGAACGTTAAGAAAAAGCATCGGCCTTCCAACCATCGTAAGAAGAGTGGGGTCATCAAACCAAACCATTCTTTTTTTTACGCAATGAATACGTTAAAATTGATAGCAACGGCCTTTCTGATTAGTGGCTGGTTCGCTATCGGATGTCATTCAAACAACAATACAGCAGAACCGCAAACAAACATTCCCGTAACGCTAAAAGCGAATCAATCGGCGCGGCTTGGTGAAGACGTAACCGTGCAGGCAACCCGTATTGAGGATAGCCGTTGTCCGGCCAACGCCATATGCATTCGCTATGGCAGTGCCAATGTCGAGTTCGTCCTGGAAAAAGGCAGTGATCGCCAGTCAGGCACTCTCTGCCTGGGCGAATGTGGTCAGGGTCTGAAAAATGCGGATACTACCACGATTCAGTTGGGAGGCAGCAATTATCGCGTAGTCCTGAGCGAAGTCCGGCCGTATCCGGGCACCAGTACACCCGACGCTAAGCCAGAGGCTGTACTTCAGCTTTTAAAGTAGGCAATAAGCCATCCGTTCATAAGCAGAATTGCGTCATTCGCGCTCCTGAAACCGGCATTCCGCCGGTTTCTTTTTTGCAAAGTTCACGAAATCAGTAGCTTTGTTTATAAACCACCCGTGCTATGTCTTACCGTCTGACGAATTCGCAAAAATGGCAATTGGCTCTTAGCGTCTTCGTTGTCTACTGGCCAATTCGCGTATATGCCAACGGGGCAACCCTCAGCTGGTTTTTCTCGATACGGCAAATGCCCTTGTGGATGCTCGAAATCCTGTTGACGGTTCTCTTTTTTTATGCCTGGATTACCGTAACAGAATGGCTGCAGCAGCATTTTTTCCATCGTTTTGGGGAAGGCTTCCTGATTGAGTTTAAGATTCCTGCCCAGGTTGCTACGTTAGTCATTGCCAGTGCGCTCGCCGTATCGTTCAATAGTGCCTTTGCGGTTTTATGGCATGGGCTCGACGATGCCATTGAACAACGCTTTGGCTTATACCATGAGCCGCAAACGCAGGTACAAACTCAAACCCCGAATCGTTCGCCCGCAGAACGGCAGCGGGCCCGCGAACGGCGCCGACGTACCAACAATGCACTAACTGTTATGGCTATGTTATCGGCCTTTTATTTGTCTGCGAACCGACGTGCCTACCGTCGGCTGGAAGACGTACAGTTACGAGCCGAACGATTGGAAAAAGAGAATATTCAGGCGCAGTTTGCCGCACTCAAAAGTCAGGTTAACCCACATTTTCTGTTCAATAGCCTGAGTATACTCTCGTCGCTTGTTCACATCGATTCGGAGTTGTCTGAAAAATTTATTGATCAGCTGTCGCGTGCTTATCGGTATATTCTGGACCAAAAGGACAACGAACGCGTATCGCTTAAAACAGAACTGGAGTTCATTGAAGCTTATCGTTTTTTGCTCAATATTCGCTTTGAGAACAAATTCGACGTATTCATCGACGTTCCTGAATCGGATCAGCTTCATTACAGCATAGCCCCCCTTACGTTGCAATTACTGGTTGAAAATGCAGTGAAGCACAATCGTATGTCGACCCGCGAGCCGTTGCAGGTATATATTTATCTCGAAGACGACTGTCTGGTTGTTCAAAACAACCTGCACCCACGCCCGCAAAGCGAAACGTCGACAGGTGTAGGTTTACGAAACATAACAACCCGCTACGCCCTGCTCACCGAGCAGTCAGTTTGGGTAGGCGAAAGTGAAGGCCATTTTGTCGTGAAAATTCCGCTACTTACCCAAACCGAAAGAGTATCCGTACATTAGGCCTAAACGGCCAGAAAGCACCCCAAAACATGTTGCCTTACAGGTTTGTTGTACTGTAGCCCTGCGCAAGTACAATAAACAAAATCACCAATGTCCTTTGACGCTGATGTACTGATCATTGGTGGTGGCCTAGCCGGCTTGACAGCGAGTATTCACCTCGCTACTAACAAATTGCGTATTGTTCTGATCGAAAGGCACGCCTACCCACAACACAAAGTATGCGGAGAATACGTATCGAACGAAGTGCTTCCGTATTTACAGCAGCTCGGACTTGACATCGACGGCTTAAAACCTTCTCGTCTACATCGCTTTTTATTTAGTACCGTTTCCGGAAAAACCATCCAAAGCGATTTGCCATTGGGTGGCTTCGGTATTAGCCGCTACGTCTTCGATCACTTTTTATACATAAAGGCGGTTTCAGCAGGCGTCCGAATTTTCCAGGATCAGGTAACGGATGTTCAATTCGATAATGAATGCTTTACCACAACCACATCGAGTGGAAAAACGTATACGTCAAAACTAGTGATCGGTGCTTATGGAAAGCGGTCGGTGCTGGATAAGCAATTGCAACGTGCGTTTATAGTCAATGACTCGCCCTGGATCGGTGTAAAAGCTCACTACCAGGCTAGTTTTCCGAACGATCAGGTGTCGTTACATAATTTCGCGGGAGGCTACTGCGGCCTGTCGCAGGTTGAAAACAACGTAGTAAATGCCTGTTACCTGGTAAATTACAATAGCTTTAAAAAATTCAGGAACGTAACGGCTTTTCAGGAGCAGGTTCTGTGTCAGAATCCCTTTTTAAAGGATTTCTTTTCCAGGGCCGTTCCTTTGTTTGAAAAACCACTGACGATAAGCCAGATCTCCTTTGCCAGAAAAGAACCGGTAGAACAGCATATGCTGATGTGTGGCGACACCGCCGGGATGATTCACCCTCTTTGCGGAAATGGCATGGCAATGGCCATTCACAGCGCCAAACTCGCATCAGAATTGATCATAGCGTTTTTTCAAGAGCAGTTAGTAACCCAATCTCAACTGGAGCATCGCTACCGAACTTCCTGGAACAATGCCTTTAAAAAACGGTTAGCCACAGGGAGAATGATCCAGACATTATTGCTGAATTCTACCTTATCATCCGTTTTATTAAGTAGCTTACAACGATTGCCCAGTGCATTACCCTTGTTGATTAAACAAACACACGGCAACCCGTTAATCGCCCAATAGAGCCGCATTTTTGTAAGCCAGCATTCTAGCAACGTAGCACCCGATGCCATTAAACACAGCGCAGCGTACCTCACAGGAGGAATTTTTAGATGACTTTTCGCTGGAAGGTGCCGAATTAGGCGATGCCCTCGACAAAATCGCGGCCATCAATCAATGGCTGGGCGGCAATCAGGTCACACTAAATGGTATAGAAGATCTGCTACGTAAATGGCCCAAAGAGAAAGCTGTCTCGATCGTTGATATAGGCTGTGGCAATGGTGATATGTGCCGCGCCGTGGCTGAATTTGGCAAACAGAAAGGATTTAGGGTTAATATACTGGGCATCGACGCGAATCTATATACCGTCAATCATGCCCGGTCACTGTCTGCCCATTATCCGGCGGTATCGTATGCTGAGATGAATGTATTTGAAAACGACTTTGCCGCTCTGGATTACGATATTGCGTTGTGCACCTTAACGCTGCATCATTTCAGCGATAAAGACATTTTGCAGTTAATGGGTTTGCTGGCCAATAAAGCCAGGTTGGGTATAGTTATTAATGACCTACACCGCAGCGCCCTGGCGTATCGACTTTTTCAACTCATCTGTTTTGTGTTCCGACTGAGTAAACTGTCGAAAGACGATGGGTTGATTTCTATTCTTCGCGGATTTAAGAAGCGTGAGCTTGTATCTTTTTCCGAACAGTTACAGTTAAAAGCATACCAGATTCGTTGGCGGTGGGCTTTTCGTTATCAATGGATTATCCGAACTCTATGTGTGTAAAAATAACGGCAGCCGCAAAAGCTTTACCTCCTTATTGGCGTGAAACGAAAGACATTTTACCTTTTTTAGATACGTGGCTGATCGGTCAGGAAACGCGTTTTCAACGAAAAGTCAGGAAGATTTTTGAAAATGCCGCCGTCGACAAGCGGTATTCCATCATGACGCCTGCGGAAGTGTTCTCGCAAACTTCCTTTGAAGAAAAAAACGCTATCTACGCTCGCGAATCGATCAAATTAGGTGAAACAGCGCTAACCAATGCGTTAGCAAAAGTCGGCTGGAAACCCACCGATATCGACTACCTGATTACGGTAAGCTGCACGGGTATTATGATTCCTTCGCTGGATGCTTACCTGATTAACAGCATGCAGATGAAGCAGGATGTAGTGCGGTTGCCCGTCACGGAAATGGGGTGCGTAGCGGGTATTTCGGGGATTATTTACGCCAAAAATTTCCTGAAAGCGAATCCGGGTAAACGTGCGGCCTTACTAGCCGTAGAATCGCCAACCGCTACGTTCCAGATCGACGATTATTCAATGGCAAATATCGTCAGTGCGGCCATTTTCGGCGATGGCGCTGCCTGCGTTCTCCTGTCTTCACACGATGATGATGAAGGTCCCGAAGTAGTAGCCGAAGAAATGTATCATTTTTACGATGCCGTCCATATGATGGGTTTCAGCCTGGCTAATAGTGGTTTACAGATGATTCTCGACAAAGGAGTCACCGAAACGATTGCGGCTCATTTTCCGGCGATTGTCCATCCATTTCTCGAAAAGAACCGACTTAAAATTGACGATATTTCTCACCTGATCTTTCACCCCGGTGGCCGAAAAATTGTAGAAGTTGTTCAGGAGCTTTTTGGGAAACTAGGGAAGAATATTGACGATACGAAGGAAGTGCTACGTCAGTACGGAAACATGTCGAGCGCTACGGTACTTTACGTATTGGAACGGTTTATGGAGAAACAACCCGAGAAAGATACGTACGGGCTTATGCTAAGTTTCGGACCCGGATTTTCGGCGCAACGCGTTTTATTGCAGTGGTAAACGAATTCAAAGACAAACAATATTGGGCACTTATTCTGGGCGGAAGCCGAGGACTGGGACTTGCCACAGCGCAAAAACTCGCTCAGCATGGCCTGAACATCTGCGTTGTTCATCGCACTCGGAAAGCCGATCTATCAGGCGTTGAGCAGGCGTTTCAACGTATTGAAAGCGAAGGCGTTGCGGTTAAGCAATACAATCTGGACGCCACCAGCCCCGAAAAGCGTCAGTACGTAATCAATACGTTACAGACGGAATTACAACCGGGTGGAAAAATAAGAATCCTTGTTCATAGCCTTGCCAAAGGCAATTTAAAACCGATGGTAGCTGACGATCAGCCGGAACTGCAACATGATGATTTTCAATTGACTATCGAAGCCATGGCATTAAGTTTATACGACTGGGCAAAAGACTTATTGGCCGCGTCGCTGTTTGCTCCAGACGCCCGTATCATCAGTTTCACCAGCGAAGGCAGCGCCAAAGCCTGGCGAAATTATGCGGCTGTTTCGGCCGCGAAAGCCGCGCTGGAAGCTATTTCACGTAGCATGGCGCTGGAACTGGCTCCGTTTGGCATCCGGACCAATTGCATTATGGCGGGCGTTACCGATACCGCTTCACTACGTATGATTCCAGACGCCGACACGCTGATTAATCTTAGCCAGCAGCGGAACCCGTTCGCCCGATTGACAACGCCCACCGACGTAGCGAATGTCGTTTATTTACTCTGCAAAGACGAAGCTGCCTGGATTAACGGCACCGTTATTCCTGTAAATGGTGGCGAACATCTTCAGTAACTTCATTTTTCATTTCTTCAACCCTGTGCCGACCTTCGATTATATTCTTAAACAACTCCCCTATCGCAAACCCTTTTTGTTTGTTGATGAACTACGTGGCGTCAACGAAAATGGCAGTGAAGGCACGTACACTTTCCCCGAAAATTCATATTTTTATGAAGGGCACTTTGCTGGGAATCCTGTTACGCCAGGCGTTATTTTGACAGAAGTGATGGCTCAGATTGGCGTTGTTTGTCTGGGAATTTTTCTGTTGGGTGATGGCCGTGCTGATGATCTGGAAATAGCGATGACCTCAACGCAAATCGATTTTTACCAACCTGTTTTTCCCGGCGAAACGGTAACGGCACGTTCTACCAAAGAATACTTCCGGTTTCACAAATTGAAATGCAAAGTTGAGCTGCTGAATCAACGCGGAGAATTGGTTTGTCGGGGCAGTATTTCGGGGATGATGAAACTCAAATCTCATGCGTAATCGAGTTGTTATTACTGGTTTAGGCGTAGTGGCTCCGAATGCCGTCGGTGTGCCCGCTTTCTCAGCGGCTATTCAGGAAGGATGTAGCGGCATTACGTTCCAGCCCGACCTGGCTGACCTAAAGTTCTCCTGTCAGGTTGGCGGTATCCCTCCCATCACAGAAGCTATCAAGCGACAGTATTTCAGCGACTTACAAATACACCAGCTCAATAGCAGTGGAATCGTTTATGGCGTGATAGCGGGTATGGAAGCCTGGAAAAATGCGGATCTTCCGATAGCTAGCGAACAACCCGACTGGGATACAGGTATTGTATTTGGAACCGGTATGCTGGGGGTTGATAAATTCAGGGAAGCAATTTACAAAGTCGATCAGGGACAGGTTAGGCGGCTGGGCAGCACAGTGGTTACCCAAACCATGACCAGCGGAGTCAGCGCCTATTTAGGTGGTATGCTGGGCTGTGGCAATCAGCTTACCGCAAACTCATCGGCTTGCGCGACGGGTACGGAAGCGCTGCTGATCGCTTACGAACGAATTGTGACAGGTTCGGCCAAACGAATGCTGGCGGGTAGCTGCAGCGATCATGGGCCGTACATCTGGGGTGGATTTGATGCCATGCGGGTACTGCCTTATCAGTATAATCAGACGCCCGAGAAAGCGTCGCGCCCAATGAGTGCTACAGCCAGCGGCTTCGTTCCGGGCAGTGGAGCGGGGGCGATGGTCCTGGAATCGCTGGAAAGCGCGCTGGAACGTAGCGCCCCCATTTATGCAGAAGTACTGGGTGGGCACGTTAATTCGGGTGGACAGCGGGGCGGAGGCTCTATGACGGCCCCTAATGCTACAGCCGTGCAGCGATGCATACAAAAAGCGCTGGAACAAGCCAGTGTCCAACCAGCCGAAATTGATGTTATTGATGGGCACCTGACGGCTACAACGAAAGATCCCGACGAAGTAATAGGCTGGGCAAACGCATTAGGACGTAACGGCGATAGTTTTCCTATCATTAATTCGCTCAAATCAATGATAGGGCACTGCCTGAGTGCAGCAGGTAGTATTGAATGTGTAGCCGCTGTTCTGGAATTACACGAAGGATTTATCTATCCATCCCTCAACTGCGAAGACGTACATCCCGGCGTTGCAACTATTATTGCACCAAACAAAATTCCCCAACAGGTTATTCATAAAAATGTTCAGGTCATTGCGAAGGCTAATTTTGGCTTTGGAGACGTGAATGCGTGCATTATTCTTAAAAAGTACCACCCATAAACTGCCGTATATGCAAACAAATGAAGAATTGATTACACACCTGAAAACGATCGTTGAACCGTACGTTCAGAATGAGCAGGCTTTTGAAGATATTAACGAAAATACCAACTTCATGAAAGACCTGAAAATTAATTCGGCCAATCTGATCGATATTGCGCTGGACGTAGAGGAAGCATATGATATAGAAATTGACAATGCCTCGATGGAACGAATGCTCACGGTTGGGGCAGCCATCGAGATAATTCGTCAGAAACTAGCTGAAAAATGATCGGCAACGATATTGTTGATCTGAATCTGGCCCGTCAGCAGAGCAACTGGCGACGCAGAGGTTATCTGGATAAACTGTTTACCCACTCTGAACAAGAGCTGATTCGTTCGGCAACCGATCCGGATCTGATGATCTGGACACTGTGGAGTATGAAAGAGAGTGCGTACAAATTAATTGTTCGTGAAACGTCAGAGCCCTTTTTTGCCCCTGAAAAGCTGGTTTGCCAGCTCGTCAAAATTCATTCGGGAACCATTGAAGGAAGCGTTTTTTACCAGAAATCATATCCGGCATGGTCAATAATTACTACGTCTTACGTTGCCAGCCTCGCGTTTCTACCGGATTCAGGGTTGAGGGCTGATCATGAAATCGTTACGTTCGACCGTACTGATTATCAATACCAACACACGAGAATCCGAGAAAAAATAAAGCAGCATTACGCTACCTGCTTTTCCGTTCCGGAAAGCAGCATTCAGATTCAGAAGAACGAAAAAGATGTTCCAATGCTGATGATCACCGATTTCTCTGGAGCGATAATCAGGCAGCAGGCCATCAGTTTAAGCCATCATGGGCAGTATGGCGCTTTTGCGATGGCATGACCATTTTTTGAGCAGAATCCCCGTTATTTACGCGCAAAACTGATCAGACTATACCGGCCCTTCCGGTTACTGCTTATGAACGTAGTTATCATCGAAGATGAAAATCTGACTGGAAAACGCCTTGAAAGTCTACTTCATAAATACGATCCTGCCATCAACGTACTCGCCCGAATCCCGTCGGTAGCCGAAGCGGTCGACTGGTTTGTTGGCCCAGCCAATCAGATCCCCTCCATCGATCTGGTGTTTATGGATATTCACCTCGAAGACGATTTAGGTTTTCGAATTTTTGAGCAGGCAAACCTGACTACGCCCGTCATTTTTACGACAGCCTATGACGAGTACATGATTCAGGCGTTTAAAGTGAACAGTATCGACTATTTGCTAAAGCCCGTCAACTACGACGAACTGGTGGCAGCCATTGAAAAGTTTAAGGCTTTAAAAAAGCAGTTCGGCCAGGCCGCATCGACCTCTGTGGATGTGGAGGCCCTGCTCAATCTGATTGGCAAAGCCAAGACGACCGATTACAAAGAGCGTTTTATGATTACGGTCGGCACCAAGATCCGCAGCATCGAAACGGCGGAAATCGCCTACTTCTACCTGGAAGAAAAAGTCGTTTTTCTGGTCACGAAAGATGGCCTGACGCTGCCCGTCGACTATAGCCTGGACAAGCTGACACAGGTACTCAATCCCCGCCAGTTTTTCCGCATCAGTCGCCAGTTTCTGGTATCGCTACCTGCCATTCAGACTATTCATACTATTTCTGCTGGAAAACTAAAGCTGGATCTGGTTCCGAAGTCACGGCAGGAAGTTTTCGTTAGCGGTGATCGAATGACAGAATTCAAGGAGTGGCTAGGCAAAGACTAGTATCGTTTAGCGGCTCTGTTTCTGTAAAACCGATTCAGTCATAGGCTTCGGCGCCAAAACTGTATCTTTGCCTGATGAATAAACCAGATCAGCCCCTCAGACAACGAGGCCAACGTAGCGACAGCAACTTTACGGTTTCGGAACCAGCCGAACTGATGACATTTCTGATTGCGCAATTGCCGCACAAAAACCGGAACAACATCAAATCGCTGTTACGTAACAAACAGATTCTGATCGACGGTAAGGTATACACGCAGTTCAATCATCCACTACAACCCGGTCAGGCCGTCACCGTATTGGCCAACCGTGCACCCGAAACAACTCAGTATAGGGGGTTGACAGTTCTCTACGAAGACTCGTATCTGATCATTATCAACAAACAGGCTGGCTTACTGTCAATGGCCACCAATAAGGAAAAAGATCGTACGGCTTACAGCATTCTGAGCGATTACATCAAGAAAGAAAATCCGAAGAACCGCATCTTCATTATTCACCGGCTTGACCGCGAAACGTCGGGGGTCATGATGTTTGCCAAGAGCGAAAAAGTGCAGCGGCTGATGCAGGAATCCTGGAACGCCACAACGAAGCAGCGAACGTACGTAGCGCTGGTAGAAGGCGTACCGGAGCCAAAACGAGGAACAATTTCCTCCTATCTGCGCGAAAGTAAAGCCCTGATTGTTTATTCGAGCCATAATCCCGAGCATGGACAGCTGGCCATTACGAATTATAACGTAGTGAAAGCAAACGCCGATTACGCGCTGATGGAACTGGAACTGGAAACCGGACGTAAAAACCAGATCCGGGTGCATATGCAGGACATTGGTCATCCGATTGTGGGAGACGCTAAATACGGCGCTCAAACTGACCCTATTGGTAGACTGGGGTTACACGCGGAGATACTTTCCTTCGAACATCCTATCACCGGCGAGCTTATGCGTTTTGATGCGCCCGTACCAAAAATATTTCTAAGCGTACTGAAAGACAGACAGTAGATAGTCGATCTGGTCGGTAGTTTTATAAACACAAAAGCCCCATGAAAGAGGCTTTTGTGTTACTTCTTATTTAAAGACGCGGTATTTTAATAATACCCAGATCGCTTCCATACCATCAAACCAGGAAATTTTCTTTCCCTCAGCAATAGAGCGCGGGTAATAGCTAATAGGCAGTTCTTTGATACGTATGCCTCGCTTAGCCACTTTGGCCGTTACCTCCGGACAAAATTCAAACCGAGTACATTCGAGCGGAATTGAGCGTAGAAAATCCGTATCAAAAACTTTGTAACAGGTCGGTTCGTCAGTAAGTCGCTGGTTGTAGAGAATATTTGTCAACAACGTAACAACCTGACCACCAATATAAAAGCTCATGTACGAGTGGCGGTTTTCGGATTTCAGAAAGCGGGAGCCGTAAACGACTTTCTCTTTCCCTTCGGCAATTGGCTTTACCAGAGCCAGATAATCCTGGGGCTCATATTCTAAGTCGGCATCCTGCACAATGGCAATATTGCCAGTCATGTGGTTGATGGCCGTGCGAATAGCGGCTCCTTTCCCCTGGTTATGCTCATGAAAAATCACTTTGATATTTGGCTCAGACTGATACGTTGCCAGTTTCTCACGGGTACCATCCGTCGAGCCATCGTCAACAATAATGATTTCTTTATTTAGTGGAACAGCCTGAACCTTCTCAAGTAACGTATCAATAGACTTAATTTCGTTGTAGGCGGGAATCAAAACGGATAGTAACATAAAAACAAAGATAATCGAAAACGACCCAACCCTGCGGTTTTACTTGCGCACCCAATACATCAGCCCGAAACGCGGGTCTTTCACAGGAACAAAATGTTCCTTCAATCCGGTTCGCAACTGTTTAAGTGCATACGCATTGGCAGGCTGGTTTATTGTTGTACTATCGTCGATAACGCTTGATCGGTTTCCAAAAACCACCAGCTTCAGATTCGTATCGGCAAGTGCTCGTCCATACGTATCAGGATGCGATTTAATGTAGTGCGTCGTTTGCATCTCGGTAGTAATAAAAGGTACGTTTGGCTCGCGATCTGACAGATAATACAAACTCATGGCATTGTCGATGAGCAGCACTTTACCCTCTTTGCCAGCCAGTTGCCGAATAAAATCGCCAGCCAGCTCCTCTCCACTGTAGTCAGTAATGCTGACGAGCCGCTTGATTGCGTTAGGGCGGTATAAGACCAGACTAATTACGGTTAGCAGCCCCAACACAGCCCCGCTCAGTAGTAACCGACGCGGTGCGTCCTGCTGCTGAAGCTGTTGATTCTTCAGCCATTGATCCGTTATAAACCCGAGATGCAGACAAAGAAAAACTGCAGCCGGAAAAAAGTAATGGCTAGCCTGGGTCTTCAGCATGGCAATACTGGCAAAAGCAGCCAGTAACAACGCTAACCAAAGGGCTGGTGTCTTTTGGTAAACAGTTCGATAAGGCCGTTGCCAGACCAGCACAAACGAAACCAGAAGTAAAAGTAGCAGCCAGCCTAATTTGATCAGAAATTTCGTCAGGAACAAAGTGTGCGACGGATAACCGCCGAACGGATAGATATACGTCCACTCAAGATGTTGCGCTAAACGGCCTGTCAGGTAGAAATATCCCGCCGACGCCAGAAGCGGCAACATAAACCCCAGCAACACCAGGAGTCCACGCCCTACCATTGGCCAGAACGTTAGGCGTCCTGTTAGCCACAACACGCCAATAAAGGCACCAAAACCCGCTACGTAAAAAGCCGCTACGCTCTTGAAACACATAGCCAGACCAAGCAGAACGCCTGCGCCGAGCCAACGCCACCACGGCCCATCCATACGGCTGACTACCAGCGTAAAAGCGTTTAGTCCGAAGATAGCGATCCAGCTTTCAGGCTCCAGGAAATTCATCTCCATAAAGAAGCAGCTGACAGCCGATAAGGTAACGGATATAAGCGCGGTGCGTTCACTAAACAATCTACCAGCACAGTAGGTTGATAGCAGTACACCCACTGCCAGTAATGTAATCAGCACCGAAACGCTGATATGGTTATACCCACCCAATATACCCAGCAGTACGTTCGTCGATGAATATAATAGGTACGATTTTGTCGGAATAAAATCGTACAGCGCATGGCCACGGTCGAGAGATCGGGCTATGATGAGGTATTCGTAAGCATCGTACCCATAGCCAGAATTGTAAACGAACAGAAAAAAAACGGGACAGAAGAAAAGTAAAAACAGAAAAAATCGCATCATAAAACTCCCATACAGCGCATCGTGCGCTACGTAATATGCGGACAAAGGTACTGGTTTAGGAACAAGGTTTTCATCTGCGTCAATGGCTTTTTATTAATCGTGAATTTGTCTTCTACTACGTCGTAAAGAGCTTGTATACCGGTGAGAACTCTGTCTGCACGCTAATTCTTCCCCAGCTTATTTTCTGTATTCAGCATCCAAAAATCGGCATTCGACCAGATAGATTTTTCAGTTTAACCCCGCAATTGCACTTTTGAATTACTTATTCTACTAATCATGAAAACGTCGTTACTGTCTATATTACTCATCAGCTCAACGGTTGCCCTTGCGCAGGTTCCGGTTACACCAGCCGCACCCGGAAGCACAACAGCAAGCCCGGCGCCAACAGCGGCCCCTCCTCCGGCAGCCGTCCCCGATCCATTCGGTCAGCGGCCAGCCGATACGTCTCCCACAAATTTTACGGCGCCAGGCGGGCAAACGACAATTTCTGAACCGTCAGCGATTAGTGTTCAACCTCAGCCGGGAGCCACTCCGTCAGAGTCGGAACCCCTTGCTCAGGGCAATGCCAAACTCAATGGCATCCTGATCGACTCGGCCAGTAACAAACCTGTAGAATTTGCGACGATTGCCGTTCTGAGTATCGCCACCAACAAACCCGTTAATGGTACGACAGCCGACGCGAATGGTAAGTTTACCATCAATAAACTAGCACCGGGCAAATACCGTCTTCTGTACACCTTCATTGGCTATAAAGACAAGCGGAGTAATGTAATCACGATAGATCGGGGCAGCAACATCAACCTCGGTACGATTAAACTCGCAGCCGACGTACGAACCCTGAAAGAAGTGAACGTAGTAGGGCAGGCGGCTATGATCGAAGAGAAAGTGGACCGGCTGGTCTACAACGCCGATAAGGACATTACAGCCAAAGGGGGCGACGCAACCGATATTATGCGCAAAGTGCCGATGCTCTCTGTCGACCTCGATGGTAACGTTAGTTTGCGCGGAAGCAGTAACGTAACGGTTTTGATTAATAACAAACCCAGCACGATTGTTGCCAGCAGCGTTGCTGATGCCCTTAAGCAGATTCCCGCCGACATGATCAAGACGGTGGAAGTTATTACCAGCCCATCAGCTAAATATGACGCTGAAGGCTCAGCCGGGATTATCAACATCGTAACCAAGAAAACCACCTTGCAGGGTATGACGCTCGATGTAAACGGGGGCGTCGGAAACCGGGGTAGCAACCTCGGCCTGAACGGAAATTACCGGATTGGTAAAATGGGCTTCTCGCTGGGCGGATTTGGCCGGGCGGAGTACAACGTAAGAGGGTCGTTTAGTAATGACCAGAGTACGCGGTCGTATGATCAGGCAACCAATACATACTCAGCCAGTACCCGTACGCTGCAAACCGCCAGTACGTTAAGCCAACGCTTATTCGGGAATTACCAACTGGGCTGGGATTATGACATCGACAAAAATACGTCGCTGACAGCCAGCATTCGTTATGGAGCACGTAATGGTTTGCAACAGCAAAATAATCTGTTCACCCAGACAATAGGTCCCAACAGGCTTTTTCCGACCATCAACAACCGGAATGTCGATACCAAAGATCTGTCGGGAACAATCGATGCGAACGTAACGTATACCCGAACCTATAAGCCGCAGAAGGAGCTTAGTGTGATGGCCCTTTATAGCCGCAACAACCGCACGAACAACTTCGTAGCCGACATTCTGAGCAATGCTGATTTCGAAACCATTACGTCTCGCCAGAAGAACGATAACTATAGCTACAATCAGCAGTCGACGCTTCAGGTTGATTATCAGACGCCGATCAAAAACAATCAGTTGATTGAATTCGGAGGTAAAGGCATCTTCCGGCAGGTCAACAGCGAGTATCAGTATTTCATCGCCAACGGTTCTGAAGGGGGCTTTCAGCTAGACCCATCCCGCGCCGGTAATACGTTGTTTTACGATCAAAACATTGCAGGCACCTATCTGTCGTATACACTGACGACCAAAAGTAAATACACTATTAAAGCAGGCGCGCGCTACGAATACACCTTTATTGATGCCAAGTTCAGCAACGAAACGGCGGGACAGGCAACGACAATTCCTAACTACGGCAACATCGTGCCAAGCATTAATATTTCAAAAGGGCTGAAAGGTGGACGGATTATTAAACTGGCATATAACCGACGGATTCAACGGCCGGGTATTCAATTCCTGAACCCGAACCTTAATGCATCAAACCCAACCAACATCACCATTGGTAACCCCTATCTGTCGCCTGAACTGACCGACAACATCGAGTTCAGTACGAGCGGCAATATCAAAGGAGTTTATCTGAACGCTTCGTTATTTGCCCGCCGTACAAACAACGAAATTACGGCCGTGCGAGACGTATCGACTCAATCCTTCGGCGACGTAACGAATCCTGTATTACAGCAGGTCATTCGTACTACGTATCTGAACGTCGGTCGGCAGGATGCGGTTGGTGTTAATCTGTTCGGAAACGGAACCCTGTTTTCTAAATGGCAAATTGGCGGAGGTATCGATTTCTACCACGTCAGCTTGAGTAACAATAACCCGAATCCAATCTATACGGCTTCTAACTCGGGCTGGGTAATCGGTGGCCGGATTCAAAGCAGCCTGTCGCTCAGTAACGGCTGGGGCTTCCAGCTCTTTGGCGGAGGTCGTGGCAATCAGGTGCAGTTACAAGGTGAGCAGAGCGGCATGTATTTCTACAGCCTTGGTGTCCGGAAAGAGTTTAACAACAAAAAAGCTACGCTGGGTATTGCTGGTGAGAACATCTTCAACCATCCGTTTACGCAGCGGTCTGAGTTGTCCTCTCCGATTCTGACTCAGAGCACGCAAACAAGCTTTTACAATGCAGGAGTTCGGTTAACGTTCAGCTACAAGCTCGGCAAAATGAGCTTCGATCAGCCTCAGAAACGCCGAAGAAGTGTTGATGGCACCGATGACCTCAAATCTGGCGATGATAATAATAGCGACAATGGTGGTGGTGGCGGTGGCCAACAACAGTCGGCGCCTTCAGGCGGAGGTGGTCGTTCTGGAGGTGGTCGCCCAAGATAATTCGTGACTTAAGATTAGGATAAGATAAATCCCTTCGGTTATACTGAAGGGATTTTTTGCGTTTCAGCCGCCCCAATATCGCTTAACGTTCTGTATATCAACAATTTTACTATACTAATCAGATACGTATTCCTGAATTAGGACTAGCTACGTAATTTACTCGCTCAGATTGGCTTTACACAAACTAAATCTGCCAGTTACTCAATAGCTGACGGAATCTTTGGTTACGTAGCGCACATTCGTACTATCAAAAGTTTTTTAACAGATTCTTTAGCGATTCGCCTGGGAAACAGATTTTTTTGTGCTTTAACTTTAGTGAAGTTATCGCCTTATCTATCAACGGTTTCGTCTATCAATCAGCTAAATACGGTTACGTTATGTATGAAAGTTCAGGTGCTTAAGCGCTATTTTTTCATTACCCAGTACGTTGTCTTAGTCAGTTTATTTGTTTTTACGATACCGAGTACGCCCTGTTTCGCCCGATTACCCGATTTCAACGTACAACTGCTGGATGAAAGCAACGGAATTCAGACATCGTACATTACCAAACTGATAAAAGACCAACAGGGATTTTTATGGCTTTTATCGCCCCGTTACGTACAGCGTTTTGACGGACAAAATGTCAAACGAATTGATATTCAGGGCGAAGATTTATTAGACATTGTCGTCGACCGTACCGGTACGATCTGGGTTTCCAGCCAGTCCGGCATTAAGCGTTTTGTCAGCGATCGAAGAGGGTTTGAGTCCGTAGAAGTCGAAAATCCGTCAAAAACAAAATTTGATCGGCTCCAGGTAACCCCCGATAACAAAGTATGGCTTATGGGCGGTGCGGGCCTGTTCCTCTATGATCGGCTGAAAAAAGTATTTAGTCAGTATTCGATTCCGGCGCTGAAAAATGAAGCATTTTACCGGCGTGTTTTACATCGGGAAGGTTCACGACTCTTTTTTTCGAATATGCATGCCTTGTTTGCTTTCGATGTTCCTACGCAAACGGTACGTCGTATTCCCTTCGAATCAACGAATGCAATCTCGTCGCTTTCGCCGGATACGCTCTGGGTTACAAACAGCCGCTTACAAACCTTTGAAATAGTTGTGTCAACGGGCGCCATAACGCCCGTTTCGGGGATTGAGCTGTATTCCAAGGCTTTTTCAGGATTCATTGAAAATGATAAGATTATTCCATTAGACGGTCAGAATTTTCTGGTTACTACGTATCGCGGCTGTTACAAATATGATCGTGCCCAGCATCGTTTCACAAGGGCTATTTTCTATCATGCAGGCAATGAAATTCCGAATGACGAAATTTATACAGACTGCTACGACGCCGACGGAACACTCTGGATTCTCTGCCAGCAAGGTATTCTTTTTTTTCGGCCCAACGAACCGACGATTGGCTGGCTCCGAAACTATATGGCTACCGAAAAGGGCTGGAATAACAATATTCAGGCTATTACAGAAGACAACGACGGCAATATATGGCTGGGAACAGTTGCGGGATTTTCCAGACTGAATCTGGCCGATGGGCATATCAAAGCTTATTACCCGCATCCAGAAACTCTGTTCCGGATGCCGTCCGTACAAAGTTTAACGTACGATGGAAAAAAACTGATTATCATTCCTCTGACAGGCAGTCCACTTGTTTTTGATCCAGCGTCGGAAACGTTTTCGAAACCAATTTTCCCGGATGGCCAGACGGGCGATTTGCTCCGAAAAAAACTGGAACACGACAACCTGTACATGGTTTACCCACTGGCCAATGGCAATCACTTAATTTTGGCTGATCAATCCTGCTATCTGCTTGAAAAACAGACGTATCGAATTCATGAATTAACGTTCACGGGAGCCAACTATATTGCGCAGACGGCTATGGAGGACGCGCGGCATAATGTCTGGATAGGGACGTACAAAGGGCTTTTGTATGTACGTAACGATCTGAGAAAGACATTGTATTCAGACCCGTTCTTTGCCCAAAACAATACTGTTACGTCTATCCTTGCCAAAAATGACTCGACCATCTGGGTCGGGACGGTTGGCTTATATGAAATTACCCGAACCGCTCAGGGATTTCGAAAAAAAGCCTTGTCATCGGAATTAAGTAATCAGCGGGTGTCGATTCTGCACCGCGACGTTACCGGCAAAATATGGATGGCTGCCGATAATGGCCTGTACCGTTATGACGAAAAAACAGGCAATACTGAATGGTTCGACGTATGGGATAACGTACAGAATAAACGCTTGCACGCCAATAGTCTGCTGGCTTCCCGGAATGGCGTTGTTTATCTTGGCGGTTTTAACGGACTGAATTATTTTATTCCCGCTAGAATTAAACCGAAAAAAGATAAACTAAACGTATTAATTACCGGCATCCAGATCAATCAGGGGGATTCGATATACGCCAGCCTACCGTTACCTTTATCACTCGACTGGAAGCAAAATTCCATTGAGATTCAATACGTTACTACGTATTACCATAACCCGCAGAAAGTAAAATATCGTTATCGTCTAGCCGGACTCGATACGGGCTGGGTTTATAACGGACGTAACAACCGCGTTCGATTTTCATCGCTCGATCCCGGCGATTACAGCTTTACAGTTGCCGCGAGTCTGGACGGTGTTACGTGGTTTGAAACAAAACAGCCCTTTGTCTTTATTATCGCGTCGCCATTTTGGAAACAGTCGTGGTTTATACTCCTTTGTGTCTTATTGCTGGCAGGGCTGATTTACTGGCTGATGCGCCTGCGCGATGCCCGCATCAAGCGACAAATTGCCCTGAAGCAACAAGTGGCCGAAATCGAAATGAAGGCGCTACGTGCTCAGATGAACCCGCATTTCATTTTCAATTGCTTGAACTCGATTAATCGTTACATCGTCAAAAGCGATAATGCAACAGCCTCGCTCTACCTGACGCGGTTTGCCAAACTGATCCGGCTTATTCTGGATAACTCAAATAGTTCGCGTGTGCTGCTGTCTAACGAGCTGGAAGCGCTGAAACTATACATGGAAATGGAAGCGCTACGGTTCGATAATAAATTTAGCTCGCAGCTTACCGTAGCCGACAACGTGTACACCGACAGCATCGAGGTTCCTTCGCTTATCATCCAGCCTTACGTAGAGAACGCCATCTGGCACGGACTCTTGCACAAAGAATCGAATGGGCATCTGAGCATCCGAATCAGCATGGAAGACGAAACGATGCTGCACTGCGAGGTGGAAGACAACGGTATTGGCCGGCAGAAAGCGAGCGAATTCAAGAGCAAATCAGCGACTAACAAAAAATCGCTTGGCATGAAATTGACTGAAGATCGGATTCAGGTTCTAAACCAGTACGCTTCGCTTAATGCTTCTGTTGATATTATTGACTTACATAATGCAAACAACGAACCGGCTGGAACTAAGGTAATTATCAAAATTCCGGTTTAAAAATCAACCCGCCATGATCAACTGTATACTCATTGACGACGAAAAAAATTGCCTTGAAATGATGGAATGGCTCATCAAAACGTACGCGCCTTCCGTACGTATTGACGCCATGTGCGACTCGGCCGAAAAAGGAATTCAGGCAATCCATACGCATCAGCCAGACCTGGTCTTTCTGGACATTGAAATGCCCCGCATGAATGGATTCGACATGCTGGAGCAGTTTGAAAAACTGTTTTTCGACGTAGTGTTTACAACCGCTTACGATAAGTTTGCGATAAAAGCGTTCAAATACAGCGCCTTGAATTACCTGTTAAAACCGGTCGATCCGGACGATCTGAAAGAAACCATCCGACGTATTGAAACTAAAAAATCAGTGCCCTCCAAAGAGCAATTGGATTTGTTGTTTCAGAGTGTAAAGCAAATGAAGCCAACGCCGACTCGCATTGCGCTTACTACCGGCGACGGTATGGTCTTTGTGTCGACGCAGGACATCATTTATTGCGAAGCCGAAAGTAACTACACGACGGTTGTACTAACGGGCGGCAAAAAGATGGTTGTCGCTAAAGTATTGAAAGACATTGATGAGGCACTGGAAGGACCCGACTTCTTCAGAGTTCATAACTCCTTTCTGATCAACCTGAACCGAATTAAGAAATTTGTTCGTGGCGAAGGAGGATACGTAGTGATGGACAACGACATAGCAATTACCATTTCACGATCACGTCGGCAGGATTTTTTAGATTCCTTCGCTCGATTTTAAGCCTTCCGGCTATTCACGCAGGTCTGATGAGCAAACAATTAGGCTTTTTTAGGCTTTAACAGAGGTGAAACCAGTTTTCGCTTACTGTAATGATCAAGCCAGTTTCAGAAAAAATGGGCGTTAAGCCAGGCAGTCGTGTGCTATTCGTGAACGCACCCGCCGATGCTATTCAGGTAATGGACATGCCTGAGGTTGAATTGGCAACCGATCTTAATGGAAATTTTGATTCTATCCACTTCTTTGCCATTAGCCAGAACGATTTACACGAAAAATTCCTCACGTTAAAGAGTCATCTAAAGCCAACGGGTACGCTTTGGCTAGCCTGGCCGAAAGCAGGTCAAAACGAAAGTGATCTTACGTTGCAAAAAGTGATTGAAATTGGCTATAACTATGGGCTGGTTGAAAGTAAAACCTTGAGCATCAATCCGACTTGGTCGGCTATTAAGTTTACCCATCCCAGAGAAGGAAAAGATTATCAGAATAGTTACGGCAAACTCAACAGATGATAGCTTAGCCGTTTCTCGAATCGATAGAATAAAGCCCGTTACCTGTTCTTACCAAGCAGATAATGGGCTTTTTAGTGCAGTTTACTCAAAAAAGGTGCAGGCTACTCATTAGCTAATTCCCATCTTTATAAGCTCATTTACTTTTGTTCTATAAGATCATCCGCAATAGGTTTTCAGTAGAACCGCTTCTAACCACACCATTTTATGAACCCACCTTTCTGCTTTGCGCACTGGCCATTCAGTGGATTGCTTTTAAGCCTGACAGCGCCAGGCTGAACATCCATTCATAA
>NZ_JBMDWV010000428.1:0-17011 GCF_048594605.1 Spirosoma sp. | reverse complement strand
GGAAGAAGACTGGTTCACCTCCGAATTTATTGTTATTATGTCAGTTGCTGCCGGTATTGGCCTGATTGGGTTTATCTGGCGTCAGTTGACCGTCGCACTACCTATTCTGGACCTGAGTTTGCTACGTCAGCGTCGGTTTGCCGTCGGTACGTTATTTAACTTCATTCTCGGTTTTGGTCTGTTTGCATCGGTGTTTATCATTCCGGTTTTCTGTCAGACCATTCTTGGATTTACGGCCAGCCAAACGGGTTTGTTACTGATGCCCGGCTCAATCGTAACCGGGATGATGATGCCCGTTGTGGGTGGATTGCTCAGTAAAAATTACATATCTCCCGTTTGGTACGCAGCCGCTGGGTTCCTGCTATTCTTTGGTTTCTGTTTTGATCTGTCAGCCATCAGCCTTGAAGCCGGACCAGACTATTTCTTCTGGCCGCTTATCGTTCGGGGTATTGGTATGGGGCTGATTTTTATTCCATTGACGACGATTACACTAGCTGATCTGAAAAATATCGAGATCCCGCAAGGCTCAGCCCTAACAGGTATGATTCGCCAGTTGGGCGGTACGTTCGGAACGGCCATCATGACCACGTATATCTCGACCCGTACGGTCCTGCACGCTTCCCGATTGAGCGATAACATATCGATGTACAACCCGCTATCGGTGGAACGTATCAAGCAATTTACCAACCTGTTCCTGTCGAAAGGAGATGCCTTGATAACGGCTACGGGTAAAGCGTATGGATTGATGCAGGGAACGCTGATGAAGCAGGCACTGGTCATGACCTACGCCGATTCATTCCTGATTATCGGTGGGTTCTTCCTGGTCTGTGTACCGTTACTCGCCTTGTTCATCGGCAAAAAAATCGAAGCACCCGCCCACACGGAAATGGTAATGGAATAAGAATTGAGTTTTGTTGTTTTGTTCGTTGTTTCGGCGTCGGATGTTCAGGTGTGGACACCCGACGTTTTTTATTTATAAAATGCACCGCTACGTTACTGAGTAATTAATCTTTCAACCGGTTTTTGACGTAACCACCACTCAACAACAATCAGATTGGGCACCCAGCACAACCAGGCAACAATCGGATAGGCCACACTAAACGGGAGACGCAAAAGCGCTAATTCGACAGGGAGAATGATACGTAACGTGACAGCCGCCAACGTAACGGCGTAACTTCGGTACATCCAGGCGCGGTGCTGATTGACCTGCCTTTTCCGGATGGTTTGGTAGGCACGTAGCGTCGTGTAGAACCAGGCAACAGCCAGCGTGGCGAAACCTAGGCCAGCTACCCAGCCGGTATCCGCATACAAAGCTGCGTAGAAAGCACACACGCTGGCTACCAGAATACTTACTACATACGCCTTGCCTAAGTTTCTGTGTTGCAGTAGATTACGTTGCCGACGTTTAACTGATAGTTGAAAAGGACCTATGGCTAACGCCAACGCGCCTAAGCCAACGTGTGTCCAGAAGGCAATTCGCCAGAGCGCATTATCGAGCGGTTTGTTTTTTAGAAAAGGCGACTGGAAATACGGAATGAAATAAGCCAGCGCATACAGGACCACAACTGCAATCAGAATATAAGCTACGTAGAGCATCCCTCTTTTCAGGAAAATAGTCATGATAGGCGTATCGTTTGCTCTAAGTTAATCAGTAATGTTTAACAGATTGTTACCGGGTAGTAATCTGCATTAGCCAGGCTGTAATAAGTCCACCGTACGTACCCAATACGTGACTCAGTACCGCCAGCAGTACGCCGACGGGGGCCAGAGCCGGGTGAAAAATTGAGGCAACTGCCGGAGCCGTCGAAACGCCCCCGATGTTTGCCTGACTACCAACTGCTACAAAAAAGTAAGGTGCTTTGATGATACGTGCCGTAATGAGCATGACCACTACGTGAATCAGCATCCAGATAACGGCTACCAGAAATAAGCCCATGTTGCCGCCCAGATTGGACAGGTTAAGCCGCATACCGATGGTCATAATGAGAAAGTAAACGAACAACGTAGCCAGATCCGTTGTGCCGAGTTTTTCCATCTTCCGTAATGATGTAAACGACAGCGCAATCCCGAGCGACGTAGAGAGAATGACAACCCAAAGAAAATTGGACGTGAACGGGTCGAGTCCATACGTAGCAAGCGACGCTTTATAAGGCTGGAGATTCGTCGAGATTAGGTAGGCGAACCCGTGGGCCAGTGCCGCTCCTCCGAACCCTAAAGCCAGGATCGTACTCAGGTCCAGCAGATTAGCCGGCCGGTCGGGTTCTTCTTTATAGGCCAGAATTCGTTGTTTTACTTCTTCGATCGAGCGTGTATCAGCCTGGAGCCACGTATCAATTTTGTCGCGGTAGGCAGCGCCGTAAATCAAACAGGCCGTCCAACTGGTCGACACGACAGCATCAACCACCAGAATAATAGCGAAAAGTTCTTCACTGCAACCATAGATTTCTTTAAGGGCCAACTGGCTGCTGCTGCCGCCAATCCAGCTTCCTGAGATGGTAACCAGTCCTTTCCAATACTCGTTAGCGATGGCCTGTTCGCGAAAACCGGGAATCAACTGCATGACCAGCCAGAAAGCAATGGGTGCGCCAAGAATGATCCCTACCGTACCCGACATGAACGTAATCAGGGCTTTCTGACCCAGCCGGGCAATTGACCTTAAATCAGCGGTTGACGTGAGCAGTACCAATGCCGCTGGCAGCAGATAATTGGTTGACACTTTGTACAGACTCGATTGTTCGCCCGAGATAATATTCAGGCTATTCATCCCAGCGGGGAAAATGTAACAAAGTAGTAGCGACGGTACGTAGGTGTAAGCCCGTTGCCAGAAAGGATGTTCGGATTGAGAGGTTTTAAAAATAAAGGTTAGCAGTACCAGGAAGATACCAAGAATGATAGCGTCGTTGGTAATCAGCGGTTGCTGCATGGGGATAAGTAATGATGAGTGATAAGTGATGAGTGATGAATAAGCTGGCGCATCAGTATTTTACTCATCACTTATCACTCATCATTGATTACCGAGTCATTTCGGGCGTATATTCATAATCATCCAGACCCAGTACTTCGCTGGTTTGCTTCCTCAGTTTTTGGCCAAGCTCTGGATTATTGGCTAAAACCTGGCCGTAGCTTGGAATCATTTCTTTAAGCTTCTGTTGCCAGGCTTCCGTTTTAAGTTGATCGGGGAAGCAGCGTTTCATTAGATCCAGCATGATAGAAACGGCTGTTGATGCTCCCGGCGATGCACCCAGTAATGCAGCGATACTACCATCAGCAGCACTTACCACTTCGGTGCCAAACTCCAGTACGCCCCCTTCTTCTTCGTCTTTCTTGATCACCTGCACACGTTGACCGGCAATCTCGAGTTCCCAGTCTTCCATTTTAGCATTGGGGTAATACTCCCGCAACGCGCCCAGCCGGTCTTCGGGCGATTGCATGACCTGCTGAATCAGATAGCGTGTCAGCGGAATATTGTGCAAACCTGCCATCAGCATCGGCGCCATATTACTCAACTGAATGGATTTCGGCAGGTCCATATAAGAACCACTTTTCAGAAACTTGGTCGAAAAACCAGCGTACGGTCCAAACAGGAGCTCGCGCTTACCTTCAATCATACGAGTGTCCAGG
The DNA here is from genome assembly GCF_048594605.1 of Spirosoma sp. Classification (GTDB taxonomy): domain Bacteria; phylum Bacteroidota; class Bacteroidia; order Cytophagales; family Spirosomataceae; genus Spirosoma. The sequence continues at coordinate 13,390 of NZ_JBMDWV010000428.1, read as the reverse complement.
TGCGGTACGGACATGGGCGGAGCGCCTACCGATGCTTTTCCATACACTTTTGCCTGATGCTGCTTAATAACATCGGGATTCACGCATTTGAGCCATTGACCACTTACCGGAAAACCGCCAAATCCGCGACTTTCAGGAATGTCCGATTTTTCGAGCAAACGTAATGAACCACCCCCCGCGCCGATGAAAATGAACTCGGTCTGTACGTCCCGAACCTGGTCGGTTGTTACGTTCTCAACACGAATTTTCCAGCCGCCCAGCGATTTAGACCGCCATATATCACGCACCTCGTGAGCAAAATACAAATGAACTCCCGGCATATCGTACAACCGACGGAACATGGCACGAGTCAGGGCGCCAAAGTTTACATCGGTACCAATGTCCATCCGGGTAGCCGCTACAGGCTGAGCCGGATCACGGTCCTGCATCACCAACGGCATCCATTCGGCGAGTTGAGCGGAATCTTCGGAGTACTGCATCCCGTGGAAAAGGTAATTCTGTTGAAGTGCGTCGTACCGTTTGCGGAGGTACGATACGTTATCGTCTCCCCATACAAAGCTCATGTGCGGAATAGACCGGATAAAATTAGGCGCGTCGCTCAGAAAACCCTTCTCGACCAGATAGGACCAGAACTGCTTCGACTGCTCAAACGACTCTGCAATTTTAATCGCTTTGGATGGATCGATAGACCCGTCTTCTTTTTCGGGCGTATAGTTCAACTCGCAGAAGGCCGAATGGCCCGTGCCAGCGTTATTCCACGCATCGGAACTCTCAGCGGCTGCACTGTCCAGTCGTTCGTAAATATCAATAGTAATGTCGGGTTGCAGCTCTTTCAGCATCACACCGAGCGTAGCACTCATGATACCGGCCCCGATCAGAATGACATCGGTACCTTTTTTCGTAGTTTTTTTTGGTTTCGCCATGATAAATTAGGCAGGTATGTATTCGTTATTAGCTACAAAATTAGCCAATCGGTCGTTCAGTAAGGTGGATAAATTATAGACAAGGATAATAACTACCAGAAAGATGAGATGTTAATTGTTTTCGAATAGTATGAACATAGTTAACTGGGCCGCCGACTAGTAAAACTGGGTCAGGAGGGCTGAAAGATTTTCTCAAGACACTTTACGGTAATTAAATACGTCGGTTTCACGCCCAGCGTACCGAGGCTACCCGATGCCAACGTAGCGCCGGTAAGCAGCGGATTGTCCGAAGCATAATACGCGTAGCGGACTTTTACCTTGGCGGGTACGCTCCCCCGAATTTTTGACTGAGCCTGAATGGCCTTCTGATAATGCGCTCCTTCCATTTCCAGGCCAATCGCTTTCCAGGACGAATTGCGGAAATAGCTCAGTACGTCCTTGTTCTGTAAGGAGGTTCCCAGCACGGTTATCATGGCACCTTCAAACGCGGCTAAGCCATGCCCTTCGAAATCTTCCTTTCGAAAATCGTTATCCAGCGGGTAATTGTCGGCCGTACCTTCAAAAATGTGCGATGTCGGAATCATCAGGTCGCCTTTGTCGCCGGTGAGAATCCCTGCTTTACCAATAATCGAAATCGACGCTACGTTCATCGGAACGGTCTCATCGCCATGCTCAAAAGGTTTCAATAATTCGTCCATTGTCTCAAAAGCCTGCTCACCAAATGCGTAATCCATTATCAGCAGCAGGGGTTGCGAAGCGCGAATGTGCTTGGCGTCATGATTAATTTCGGGCGACAGTTTTTTAGTGTCCAGTCGGGCGGTGTCGATCAACTGCACCAGCAGACTTGTTCCGGCCAGGTCTTCCAGTACGTGCATGCCATGTTCGGTAGCATATTCCGTCACTTGCTGGCGTAGTGCCCGTTGGGCAGGCTGACTTAACTTAAGCGCCAGATCGTACAGATTGTCCCAGGTGGTTGAGTCTGCTAACGCAGCGGGCGCGTAAAGGCAGTTCATCACACTGTGTGGATTGGCGCTGATAATATGAATGGGCCGATCCTGCAGATTGTGCTCCCAGATGTATTGTTTCAGGCGCGTGGCCCAGCGTTCGCCGTATAGATGTTGCCCGATACGTTCGCGAAGCATAGGCGTGAAATTGATTTCGCGATCTGTTTTCGACTCCCTAAACTCCCGAATCGATACGCTGCCCAGGCCGTACACAATTTGAAAAAGTCCACTATTAGTGCCTGCATTTTCTTCAAAGCGCCGATACGCCTGTTGCGTTTCCTCAAACGTTCGGCCCAGAATAGAGCTTAGGTACATTAGCGCCAATTCCCGTTCGTCGTCCGTTACGTTCCCACCCGACTGGACAATGGCTTCCAGTTTCTCCCACTCGCGCGTTCGGCTGCCGCGCTCCTGAAAAGCGTTACGTCGGATTTTGTCGGCTTCCATGAACATAAATGTCAGATGGGTGAGAATATCATAGATTTCACTACGTCCATTCGTGACTTCAATAACCATCTGTTCGTTATCGATCCGGTAACAGTTACGGCGCCGTTTGGCCGGAACAAGCACCGGAAAATGAGAGTTTTCGAACCCTTCCCGCGAAGCCAGTGAAATAACCCGACAGGCTTCAATCCCTTTCGGAAGCCGGTCCATTACGTACACCAGGCCATCTAACTCAACCCGTTGCGGATCGCCAACCAGGCCATAAATTTCGGGCTGAAGTATCAGCAATGCCCGGCGGATCTCTTCACCCGATACGCCCGACGGTTTATAAAAGCCCCGATTAAACAGGTGGCGCATGGTAATGTATAATCGTTCAATAGCAACGCGTGATTCCTGAGCGCGGGTGAGGGGAGGAGATGGAACGAGATTCATAATTACGTAGTAGAAGTAATTTCCGCCAAAGTTACGGGTAAAAGGTTCTTGGGCAGGTTTATGGAATGAACAGGATATTAAGCGTAAGAAATCCTGCCAAATAATAAAATGGGATGGTATTTTTGAGTGATGAAATACCGAATCCGGCACGTAGTACTGATTGGTTTATGCTGGCTTATGCTCTGTCAGACGATTCAGGCACAACCTATGCCCATACCTCCTGCTGCTCCCGAACCGGCGGGAATTAATCAGGGACGCTTTATTGGGGTTCTGGTCGGTACGGCGGCTTTCTACACCATTACGTTGTTGATGCTACGTAAGCAGTGGTATAAGAAAAAAGTACCGTTTCATAGCTTTAACGATAATGCGGAGTGGCTCCAGATGGATAAAGTGGGCCACGCGGCTACGGCCTACTGCATGAGCCGGGGAGGTTATGAACTGATGCGGTGGAGTGGCGTTAACGAGCGAGCCAGTATTCTGACGGGCGGGTTACTGGCGCTGCTGTTCCAGACAACCCTGGAGGTGTACGACGGACATGCCGAAGGGTGGGGGTTCTCGAAAGGGGATATGCTGGCCAACGTAGCAGGAACGGCGCTGTTTGTAGGGCAACAATACGGGACCGGGCAGCAGGTGGTTAGTATGAAGTACGGTTTTCGGAAAACCATTTTTCCGCCGTATCGCCCGAATCTGTTAGGAAAAACTACGGGTCAGCAGATGCTTAAAGACTACAATGGGCAACAGTACTGGCTATCGGTTAATCTGGCGTCGGTGTTGCCGGTCGGACCGTCGTTTCCGCGATGGCTCAACCTGGATTTTGGCTACAGCGGTAGTGGAATGATAGGCGGCCATGAAAATCCACGGGTGATCGATAAAGAAGGAAATGAGGTGAAATTCACACGATACCGCCAGTTCTTTATCTCGCCCGATGCGGATCTGTCGCGGATTGGTACGTTCTCGCCCTCACTCCAGCGATTTATCGGTACGGTCCAGTTTTTCAAAATTCCGGCGCCGTCGCTGGAGTTCAATCGGGTGAAAGGCCTCCGATTCCATCCACTGATACTGCCGAAAGAATAGAAAATACAAAACGTTTAAAGCCGCCGTGTTTGCTGGATGCGCTCATCATTTCCGGCCACCATTAGTATCAAAGTCAGCCTTAGTGTGCCATTAATCCTCAACGGTTTAAACTCTTTGGCTGAGGCTGAGCAAGCCGCTAAGGTGAAAACAAAAAGGCGTTGCATGACTTTCGAGTTGAATAAATCAAACCTCAACGCCTACTACTATACGTTGGTGACGTATTATGATTCGGAAGTGTCGGGCTGATGTTACGTATCAATAAGCAGATAATTACGTGTGCCGGCGGTAAGAGCAACTAATTTACAGGCGCTACGTAGTGACCATAAACGGTTGACATCGAGGTCGGCACACGCAATTCTGGATACGGTTTACTTCAATTCGCCGGGAATAACCATAACGCCTTGCTTACGGTTTTCACGCAAAACTGTCAACTGAACCGACCGGCCAATTGTATCATCTGTCAGCAGGCGGTGTAAATCATCAACGCTGGCCACCGAATCGTTGTTAAAACCCACAATAATATCACCCGGACGCAGGTTGCCGTTGCCAGCTATTCCGTCGGCTTCAACACTAACAATCATTACACCCGTTCTGGCGCTAAGCTGGTTGTATTGTTTGATACGTTCGGTGAGGTTGATAAGCTGACCGGCAATGCCAAGGTATCCCCGACGAACGCGACCGTCCATGATGAGCTTACCCGCAACCAGGGCTGTGAGGTTTGACGAAACGGCGAAACAGATTCCCTGAGCAGGCAGAATAACCGCCGTGTTTACCCCAATTACATCTCCATTTGAATTGACCAGCGGCCCACCCGAATTGCCGGGGTTCAGGGAAGCGTCTGTCTGAATAACGTCGTCAATCAGCCGGCCTGATTCGGAACGTAGCGTCCGGCCAAGTGCACTAACAACGCCCGCCGTTAGTGAATACTGAAAACCATAGGGATTTCCGAGGGCAATGGCAATCTGACCGACCTGAACCTGTTTTGAATCGGCAAAACGAATTGCTTTCAGACCGTCGGCGTAAATCTTAAGAACGGCAATATCAGTGGCCGGATCGCGCCCAACTAACGTAGCGTCAAAGTCGCGGGAGTCGGGCAACGAAACCGTGATGCGTTGAGCCCCTGCCACTACGTGGTTGTTGGTGATCAGGTAGCCGTCACTGGAGATAATGAATCCTGAACCCGTACCGCTATCCTGCTCTTCCTGTCCCGGTGATCGACGTTGCGGAGGAAGCGTATTCCTGCGATCTGATACCGTTCCATAAGTTCGCCCGCTAACCTTAATCTGTACAACGGAGGGACTTACTTTTTTCGCTACATTTACAATTGTGTTTGAGTATGCGTCCAGCAAAACAGAATCCTGTTCGGCTGCTCCTCCCGACTGTGAGGTCGTATCGGCAAATGTCACAAATGTTGTGTTCATGCGTGAGAATGGTTATGTGAGAGTAGGAGTAGGCTTCCACGATCTGTTCCAAGACCGATTTCAATAAGAATTGCTCGTTTTGTCGGCCATTCTGTCATTTTTTCTTGATAAATCCCTGAATTTGGTAGTTGAAAAAGGCAGAATGGTTTTTGGTTTCGGATAAAATGGCAGCATGTGTTTATGAGTTTTGAAGAGTATTTAAGCCAGAAGAAAATAAATGCCGAGCGATTTCAGGAAGAGGAACCCGCCCGGTACGCAGAGTGGAAGCATGAATTTGCGCAGATGCATCCGGAGAGTTTTACCGTACAGAAAAAATTTCTTCTGAACGATACGCGACGGAAGTACCTTGCTCGCTAACTTGTTTATTAAACGGTCTGAAGGTCAGCCCGGATTTTTGTTTATCCATACTCTTTTTCAGTATGAGCCTCACACTAGGAGAATTACGTGGTATGACGAGTACCATTTTAAATGCCCTAAAGGCACAAGGTATTAGCGACAGCAATGAACTGCTTGAAGCGACCAAAACTCCGTCGGACCGTAAGGCCCTGGCTTCTGCAACCGGCGTTGATGGAGCCATAATTCTGGATCTGGCAAATCGGGCCGACCTGGCTCGTATTAAGGGTATTGGTCGGGTATACAGTGACCTTATGGAAGAATCAGGTGTCGATACCGTGAAGGAACTGGCTAAACGTGTACCGGGTAACTTGCATACTAAACTGATTGAGATAAACAGTGTCCGTCAATACACGCAACGGCCGCCTTCTGCTGAACAAATTGGGGATTTTGTTGAGCAGGCCAAAAAATTGCCCCCAATGCTGGAATATTAAAGGGGTGTTGGCCAACACCCCTGCTTCAGGTCATTTGGTTATTTCTAATTAGGGCTGATGCTTATTCGCCTGTTTTATAGTTATAAATAACCATTGATGACGACGAGTTCACTACGTTAGTTCAGGCTTCGGTTACCGGGCTCTCTTAAGTATCGCTCCAATCGACTCTCTAATTCCGGCTGACTCAGGTTCGTATATAACTCGCCGTTAAGCGCCAGAGACAACCGTCCACTTTCCTCCGATACCGCAATCACGGCAGCATCGGTAGCTTCGCTCATACCCAGTGCTGCCCGGTGACGAAAGCCCAGGGATGGCGGAAGCTCATCATCTTCCGACACGGGTAAAATACACCGTGCCGCTCTGATACGTCCTTCACAAATAAGCACGGCGCCGTCATGTAGTGGACTATATTGGCTAAAAATAGCGAGCAGCAGGGGTTTTGAAATATCCGCATCGATCACTTCGCCCGATTGAGCAAACTTTTCCAGATCATCGTTCTTCTGGAGAACCAGTAAACCTCCCGAAAATTCAGCCCCCAGTGCTTTGCAGGTGTCCAGAATTGGTTTCAGAAAGGTTTGATTGTCCATTTTTTCGGTATCACGCAGCAGCCATTGCCGGAGCCGACGGGTATTGGTGAGGTTGGTAGATTTGCCGATAAGCAGCAGAAAGCGCCGAATTTCGTGCTGAAATATGATAATCAGTGCTAAAGCGCCTACACTGATAAAATATTCGAGAATGGTTGTCATTAAATTTAAACCGAGCGCTTTGACTAACAGATAAGCCAGATACACCAGCAGATAGCCAACAAAAACCCGGCTGGCGACACTTCCACGTACGAGGTTGTAAATCTGATAAATTAAGATGGCTACCAGTGCAATGTCGAGCAGATCGAGCCAACCAATGTCTAAAAATCCCAGGCGAAAAGCCAGCATGAACAAAATGATAAAGTTTCGGGGTTAAAGATAATCAGAATCCAGTCGACACACCCATAGCACCTAGCCAACGGGCTAAATAGAGATCGTATTGTTCTGAACTTGCCGGAAAAGATCAACCGCAGGCTTCTCCAGCGTAACGGGGATAGTTATCAGAAAACACTACGTTAATAGCACTACGTTAAACGGCTGTCGTTTCGCCCTCGATTGCCAGATACGTTTCCGGAAAAACGGACCGGGCTTCGTCTAAAAACAGGTTGAACTGTTTGTACCGTGAGGAGAAATGGCCGATCAGCAGCTTACCAACCTGTGCCTGGGCGGCAATCGAAGCGGCTTGTTTGGCGGTAGAATGAAAAACCTCTGCTGCACGAGCGGCATTATCTTCCAGAAAGGTTGCTTCGTGGTAGAGCAGATTGACGCCGTGGAGTTGCGGAATTAACGAGTCAACGTAGCGTGTGTCCGAACAGTAGGCGTAGGAGCGGGGAGTTGGTCCAGGTTCGGTATACTCGGCAGCCGCGTAGAGAACTCGCCCGTCGGCATCCAGGATATCCTGGCCATTTTTGAGTTGTTTCAGATACGTTACCGGAACGGTATCAGGAAGTTTTTCACGTAGCAGATGGGGTTTATGCGGCTTTTCCCGAAAAAGATAACCCGTGCAGTCAATACGGTGCTGAAGCGGAATTGACTGCACCGTGATAAGCGGATGATCCAGCAGAAGGACGGGCTGATCGGGGTCGACAATCTGAAAATGAAGTTTATACCCAAGCTGGGAATTTGAAACCCGGAAAATAGTCGTTAACACTTCATCCAGACCGCGTGGACCAAACAGATACAGATCTTCAGTACGTCCGCCCAAATTTAAACTCGATAGGAGAGGGGCCAGCCCGAAGTAGTGATCGCCGTGAAGGTGGCTGATAAAAATATACCGTAACCGCCCTGGCCGAATTCGCTGTTCAAGGAGCCGGGTCTGGGTGCCTTCGCCACAGTCGATTAGAATATAGTCATTACCAATTGTCAGTAACTGAGCCGTCTGGTGGAGCCGGAGAGTGGGCGTAGCCGAGCCAGCCCCTAAAATGGTAAGGGCAAACGGTATATGCGCCGGTCTGTTCGTATCCGGATCAATCATGGCATCAGGTCGTGCTACGTCAGTTAGGGCCACATTCGGCTTATTCACGACCGACGCTGCCTCCGGCGTCGTACTCATCGTCATCTTCGCTCCGAAAATCGTTCTCTAGTTCATTCATAAACACAGCATCTACAGCTTCTTCTACGGTTGGCAGAATGGTCAGATCGCTGAGGTGAGACGTATCCATAAACTCAATCAGATCGTCGTTCTTTGTAACAACAACCAGCAGGCCCACCTCGTTGGTACATTGTCGATTTATTTTTCGAAGCGTAGCAACCCCAGCCTGATCGATCGTTTGCACCGGCGCCATATCTACAATAATGTTGCTGTATCCTTCCCGAAACAAACCGCGGCTTAGGGTCTCAAAATCAGTGGGTACGTCACCGCCAAACGTATTTTCTGCTAATCTGATCAGAGCGTACTGCTCGTTTTTCTGTATTGTGTAATTCATATAATATTAAATGTATAATGTAAAATAGATAATGTAAAAAGATTGTTGGCTTCGAGGTGCTTAAATTATCGATGAGGCCGTCATTGTACATTATCCATTAAGCATTATTCACTAATCGGTTATTGCCTGTAAAATGTTGGTTTTAATTCGTGAAAGGGGAGCGGTATCTTCTGCCCGCTGGAAATGCTGCCCCGTTACTTTTTCGTAAAGTTCGATGTAACGGGTTGTAATCTGATTCACCCATTCGTCAGACATTTCAGGAACAATTTGCCCTGTTTTTCCCTGAAAGCCATTGGCAATGAGCCATTCCCGAACGAACTCTTTAGATAATTGTTTCTGTGGCTGCCCTGCTTCCTGATTCGCTACGTAGGTGTCGGCGTAGAAATAGCGGGAAGAGTCGGGGGTGTGAACTTCATCAATCAGATATACTTTGCCATACCGATTTCCAAACTCGTATTTGGTGTCTACCAGAATGAGTCCCTGTTCGGCCGCCATCGACGTACCGCGTTCAAAAAGAGCCAGCGCGTATTGTTCCAACTGTACGTACTCGCTCTCAGGAACGATACCACGGCTCAAAATTTCTTCCCGGCTTATGTCTTCGTCGTGACCCTCATGCGCTTTGGTCGATGGGGTAATGATTGGGCTGGGTAACCGATCATTTTCGTTAAGACCTTCTGGTAGAGGTACCCCACACAGTATACGGTGCCCATCGCGATACTGACGCCAGGCATGACCTGCCAGATAGCCACGAACTACCATTTCGACGGCGTAGGGTTCGCATTTCAGGCCAATACTTACATTGGGATCTGGTACGTCCAGGAGCCAGTTGGGAACAATATCGGCAGTGGCTTTCAGAAAGTAAGAAGCCGTTTGATTGAGAACCTGACCTTTAAATGGAATCGGACGGGGCAGTACTACGTCGAAAGCCGAAATGCGATCCGACGCAATCATGACCAGCTTATCTGGAAATGAATAGACATCGCGTACTTTACCCCGGTAAAATCCCGTCTGACCGGGAAATTGAAAATTAGTCTCCTGAATGGCGTTCATGTAAGTTAGGTTAATGGTTCAGATCTCCTGTTCCAGAAACAATTATAATTTTTCAATGACAATAGCCGAGGCACCACCTCCGCCGTTGCAGATGCCCACTGCACCGTAACGACCTCCCTTTTGGTGTAATACGTTCGTAAGCGTTGTGACGATACGTGCTCCGGATGCACCCAGCGGATGACCGATAGAAACAGCCCCGCCAAAGGCGTTTAGCTTTTCCTGCGGAATATTTAATGCCTTGCTGAAAGCCAGCGGAACAACGGCAAAGGCTTCGTTTACTTCAAAAAAATCAATAGCTTCTGCTGTCAACCCGGCCCTTTCGAGCGCCAGGGGTACGGCTTTCGTTGGGGCCGTTGTGAACCATTGCGGGGCCTGTTCCGCATCGGCATACGCCAGAATCCGGACTAGAGGTTTGAGTTTCAGTTCATCGGCTTTTCGTCTGCTCATCACCACTAACGCCGACGCACCATCGCTAATAGGGGATGAACTGGCGGGGGTGACCGTACCGTCGGGTGTAAAGGCTGCTTTCAGCGTTGGAATTTTGTCGTAAATAACATTTTTGTACTCTTCATCTTCACTGACGGTTACGCTGCCTTTGCGACCAGTAACTTCGACGGGTACGATTTCAGCGCTGAACTGACCGTTATGAGTACTGGCTTCTGCCCGGCGGTATGATTGAATTGTGTAGGCATCCTGCTCCTGACGACTGATGGCATACTGCTGAGCGGTCTGATCGGCGAAGACGCCCATCGCGCATTGATCGTACGCATCTACCAGTCCGTCGCGGGCAAGCCCATCCACTAATTCAGCATTTCCGTATTTATAGCCAAAACGGGCTTTGGGTACGTAGTATGGCGCGTTTGACATGCTTTCCATCCCGCCCGCCACCACTACGTCGGCCTGCCCTAACTGAATGGACTGCGCTGCCAGCATAATTGCCTTGGTTCCTGATGCACACACTTTGTTAATAGTTGTGCAGGGAATCGTAGCGGGCAAGCCCGCTTTTAAGGCCGCTTGTTTGGCGGGAGCCTGCCCCAGATTTGCCGATACTACGTTGCCCATATAAACTTCCTGCACCTGGTCGGGCTGCAAACCGACGCGGCTTATAGCCCCCCGGATGGCAGCCGCTCCCAGATCTATAGCCGAAAGCGTGGAAAAAATACCGCCAAAACTGCCAATGGGTGTCCTGACAGCGGAAACAATTACAACTTCGTTCATGTGGGTTTGTGGGTTTAAGCGGGTGAGTTATCTACCAGCGGTTTGCGCTCCCAGCGGATTTAGTACCCTTACGTCTGGCCGAATGGGTCAGCACATAGGGAAGGTCATCGCTTTCCATTGCTTCAAGTAACTGCAGCGCCTGTTGTTCATCCAGATTCAGCCGTTGAAACCGACGTAATAACTCATCCTGCCGGGCAGATCGTTCAACCTGCTGCCCACCTGATGGGTTAAGCCTGTTAACAAGCTTTGGCTTCCGAACCAACGACTGCTCACGTGGATTAGTTGCTGGCTTCCTGCCTGAATAGTGTGTTTTAATCAACTCAAAATTGTAGCGGGCGGGTTCATTGTCGGGGTTTTCAAGCAGAGCCCGCTGAAACAGCGATAGCGCCGTAGCGCTGTCGCCTGCAAGACAGGTGAGTACGCCCAACTGCGTAGCGGCCGCCGTTCGTAAGTCCGGCCGATCGGACTGCAGCAGGGTTTCGTACTGCGATTTTGCTTTTGGATACTGCTTCAATTGAAAATACGTATGTCCCAGGTTTAGTCGTACCCCCAGATCAATGGTTGTGGTTGTACGACTCAGATAAGCGTACAACGCTAAAGCCCGTTTGTAGTTGCCAGACTGATAAGCAACCTGCGCTTCCTGACGTGCCTGGTTGTTGCGTGAAACCTGATTTAGCGAAAACAGATTATCCCACCAAAGCCAGGCTGTAATGAGTAAGTAAATCATCATGACAGCCGATTCGAATTGCCAAAAATAAGACGAAAGGTTGAGATGAACTTACAATCGGAACGTTCGGATGGTGATTATCAGATCCAGGGCAATAAAACCCAGGGCCGCCAGCAAAAAATAATAGTACTTGTTTGTAGAAACGGCCAGGGTGCCCTGGCTGGTATTTTGTCCTTTTAGCCCCCGGATAACCTGAGCTAATTCGTTGATATACCGTCCATTGGCATCTGCCTCAACGTACTGACCCCGGCTATTGCGGGCCAGTTCCTGCAGAAACTGCCGGTTTAGGCGGCTGCGAACGATCTGTCGGTCGTTGTCACGCACAAAATCCCGCCCTTCCCGGATGGAGGCCCCCCCTTCAGTGCCAACACCTACCGTTATCAAAGGTATGCCGGCTGTGCGCAGGCGCGACAGGGTACTACGTTCACAGGCAGCAAAATTCTCTCCGTCGCTGAATAAAACGATCGCCTTGACACTCCGCTGGGTTGAAGGATCGACCAGAAGTTTTTGACGAGCTAACTCTATGGCGTTACACAGATCGGTGCCGCCGGTTGCAGAAATGTTGGTGTGTACCTCCCGTATAAACTGCTTAAGTGCTTCCTGGTCGGTGGTCAGGGGGGAGAGCACGAACGGTTCCGAAGAAGCGAGCACTACACCGAAGCGTTCGGCTGGCAACGTATCGCAAAGCTGCTGAATGTTGTATTTTGTATGCTCCAGACGGGTAGGCACTACGTCGCCCGCGTCCATAGACCGGGAAATATCGACAATGAGGAACGTATCACGACCCGTTGTTGATAAATCGCCTTCCGCTTCACCGAAGGATGGGCCGAGTAGGGCAATGATTAACAGAGCCAGATAACTGCCGCGCAGAAAAAACTTAGGTATTACGCCCCAGGCAGACGTATTGAGTTGATGAGCCAGGCGAAATGTACGCCAGATATAGATAAAATAAAGGCTGATGAATAAGCCAATAAAAATAATTTCAGTACGGGAAAAGGAATATAACCAGTTCATTCAGGGCGAGTATCAAACTGATGCTGAATCACTTTCATTACGTATCAGCTCGGAATAGAATGGACGAAAGTACTAATTGAAAAAGATTTTACGGACTATGTATTGCTGAAAACGTTGAATTGCCCTATCTTTGTGTCCCAATCGTTCGAGAAAGGGAATGGTTGGCTCCGGAGAGATGCCTGAGAGGCCGAAAGGAACAGTTTGCTAAACTGTCGTACTGGTAACGGTACCGAGGGTTCGAATCCCTCTCTCTCCGCTGAATGACGAGTAAACTTTCGGGGTGTAGCGTAGCCCGGTATCGCGCCTGCTTTGGGAGCAGGAGGTCGTAGGTTCGAATCCTGCCACCCCGACACTACTTCAACGAAGTAAGGTAAACAACCCGCAAATTGATGAAATTTGCGGGTTGTTTGTTTTTTTCCATACCAATAAACCCCAAAGAATACCAATCAAAATGTGAGCAATTGCGTGAGCGATTTATTTGGGTGCGATGTACGAAAAGAAAGCCACAATTGGACGCGAATCCGAAATTCCCCAAAAGAAAGCGAGTTGTACCCAACGTATGGATGCAAAGTCTAGGGTAAACGGGAAGCGTAAGGAAATATGATGACTTATTTACTTAATCAAACAATGCAAGGTTGGTCTGGCACATATTACTTTTCCTTTATAATTTTACGGTGAGACAATCCCCATTTCAATAACTGTTCGGCTATGGGTACAAAAGACTTGCCATATTCGGTAATGATGTATTCC
>NZ_JBMDWV010000427.1:0-10750 GCF_048594605.1 Spirosoma sp. | reverse complement strand
CTGGTAGCGAGTATGTTAATAACCTATACCGTTAAGGCCGGTATGTTCGGCGATCTGTTTTTCTGGGTGATGTTGATGACCATTTTTGGCGTTGCCAGTATGCCCTACCGATTATCGAACCGGCTGAAAACGGGCTTTGTGGTGTTGGCTTTTGCTTTTCTGTTGCTTATTCAGTCGGTGAAGGGCGAATATCGCTTCAATACGTGGGGATATCGGCGCGGAGAACGTAGCGGCAATGCCGAGTTGCTCGGTGAATTGCTTTTCGATCGGTTGGCAAATCCAGAAAAACTGCTCAATGTAGATCACCTTTTTCTGTCGTTCGTGCGGTTCAATCAAGGAATTATGATTGGGAGCGCGATGGCAAAAGTACCAATGCACGAAGCCTTTGCCAATGGCGAGGTGTTGTTATCCTTTGTGTACCCAATCGTTCCCCGTGTCGTTTGGGCAGCCAAACCCCAAACGGGCGGTTACGAGAACATTCACCGATTCACTACGTTGCCACAGTCGGAAAACACGAGCGTGAATTTATCGCCCCTGGGCGAAGGATACGTGAATTTTGGCTACGGCGGTATTCTGTTTGCGCTGCTGTACGGATGGCTGCTGAGTAAAGTTTTTCACTACGTCCTTACTTTATCACAACGTATACCTACAACCGTTCTGTGGCTACCAATGCTGTATATCGGCTGTCTGACAATGGAAACCGACGTACTTTCTACCTGGGGTAGTTTGACTAACAACGCCCTATTTATTCTACTGCTCTTTGGCTTGATGAAGCGCGTTGGTATTCAGTTGTAGCCTAGTCACACATGACCATTACTTACCTATTTCGCAGTCCTGGCACAGGCTATAGCATCGAAGCCCTGTTTGCTAATTTCCAGAAGGCAATAACGAACCAGTATCCTGTATCGGTTAGCGCCGTCCGCCTGCCATTTATCAGTCGTGGTTTGCGTAGTGTGTGGCGAAACCTGCGATTTGTGGCTGCGTTACGGGCCGATGTATTTCATATAACAGGCGATATTCACTACGTAGCACTGGCCATACCGCCCACCCGAATCGTACTGACTATTCACGATTGTATTACGTTGGTAACCAATCGGAAACGGCCATTACGGTATGCGTTTTTCTGGTTTTTCTGGTACTATCTGCCCGTACGCCGTGCCGCCGTTTTGACTGTTGTTTCAGAGAAAACCCGGCAGGAATTAATTCAGTACGTAGGTCCGATTGCCAAGAAAGCCGTTGTGGTGCCGAATGCGTATGATCCTGCTTTTGTGTACCAGCCGATGCCAACTCCTGATGAGCGACCTGTTCTGTTGCAAGTGGGCACGGCTCCACACAAAAACCTGTCGAATCTGATGGCTGCCATCGACGGAATCGACTGTGTCCTCGTTCTTGTTGGTAGGTTGACAAAGGCGATTATCAATGATTTGAAACGGCGTGGAATTACGTATCAGCACTACGTTGGCCTGAGTCGCGATGAAGTCATCCAGCTATACAGGAATTGCGACATTGTTACGTTCGTTTCGACCTACGAAGGTTTTGGAATGCCCATTCTCGAAGCCAATGCCCTGGGCCGCCCCGTCATTACATCCGACTTGTCGCCCATGCGCGACGTCGCGGCTGATGCTGCCCATCTGATTGATCCGGCTGACGTAACCGCTATTCGTCAGGGGATTCTACGGCTCATTCACGACACCACGTATCGGCAGGCGCTGATTGATGCCGGACTAAAAAATGCGCAACGCTATTCGGTGGCTACTGTTGCCAGCCAATACGTAGCAATGTATCAGCAGGTTGGATCGGTTGCTCACTCTGTTTCGTTTTTACCATGAAAATTGCCTTATCGGTCGACTGTTTTTACCCGGCACAGATGGGTGGACCCAGTAACGCTATTTACTGGCAGGCAAAAGCCTTGACGCAAGCCGGACACGACGTAGTGGTAGTAGCTATTTCGGATTTTTTGCCACCGACCGTTCTGCTTGATCAGTGGCTGAAATTGGATTGCGGGCAGGTGATTTACACACGGAATCCTCATTTTTATTTTCCGATCAAACACATATGGTATGGCTGGCAGATTATTCGTAAGGCCGACGTAGTTCACGTTAACAGCTTGTTTTATCCAGCTTCTTTTGTGTGGGTAGTAATGAGCCGACTGGTAAAGAAACCCGTTGTTTGGGCACCCCACGGCGAACTAAGTCCGGCCGCATTACGCTTTCGTACCCGCCTTAAACAGCTACGTCTCAAGTTGTTCAGGCGTGTAAGCGCATCCATTAGCTTTCATGCGACCTGTGCCGCAGAAGCGGCTGACATACGAACGCACTTCGGCCAACAGGCGCGGGTAACCGAAATTCGGAATATGATGGAACTGCCCCAAAAAGTGGAGTCGACCCCGGCGCGGTCGTATCTACTGTTTATCGGTCGCCTTCATCCAATCAAAGCTGTTGATCGACTTATTGACGCCGTAAGTAAATCACCATTATTCCGGGAGAGTGAGTACTCGCTGCTCATTGTTGGCCCCGACGATGATAAAGTATATAGCCTACAGCTAAAATCATTGATTAAGCGCCTGAATTTGACAGAAAAAATAGTGTTCCAGGAGCCGGTTTATGGCAAGGATAAAGAACGTCTTTATGCCGATGCGCTCGTGACCATTTTACCCTCACATGCCGAAAATTTTGGGAACGTAGTGATTGAGTCAATGGCTCAGGGAACGCCCGTTATTGCTTCGACGGGAACCCCCTGGCAACAGCTTGAAATCGAGCAGGCCGGTCATTGGGTGCACAATGATTCTGACTCGCTACGGCGAGCTATCGAAACGTACATGACACTGTCTGCCAATGACTACGAATCCTATCGAAAACGCGCTTTTGAGCTGGCCCATCGGGATTTTGATATGATGCGAAACGTAGCATTATGGGAGAACTTTTATCGTAATCTTCTTAAGGATCAGAAAAATGAGCCTTCCTAACGCCATTGATTTTCATGACAGCATCGCTGCTCAGTTTGATCGAAAATACGAGCTGTCTGCGGCATTTCAGGAGCGATTTCAGGTCTGGATAAATTTGTTTGGCCAGTACGTAGCGCAAACAGATCGAGTCCTGGATTTTGGTTGTGGATCAGGCATTTTCAGCAACTACCTCGCCCGGAAAGGGTGTCAGGTGATTGGCCTTGACGGGTCTGCCGCCATGATTACGCTCGCTAATCAGAAAAGGAAATCGGCTAATGTACACTACGTATTGCAAGCGCTACCACTAATTGATCTGGCTGCCTACAAGCTTCAGAATGTGATTATTATGTCCAGTTTGTTAGAATACGTAAATAGCATGGAGCAACTGCTCCAACAAACCCACACTTTACTGAAACCAAACGGACATCTTATCGTCTCTATTCCTAACTCAGTAAGTATTTATCGAAGGCTGGAACGCATACTCTTTTGGTTGACGGGGCTGCCGGTATATGTTGGCCATGTTCGCAACCGGTCGACTGAAGAAGCTTTCGGAAAGACTTTAACGGACGTAGGATTCGAGGTTCTGGAAACGATTTACTTTTCAGGTCATGACCCGATTTCAAGGATGCTAAAGCCGTTTTTGCCTCAACGTTACGTCAATAATTTATTCGTTGTTGTCTGCCGAAAAAAGACGTGCTAAACCTGATTAAATGAAAATCCTTACCGTTGTTGGCGCACGGCCCAATTTTATCAAAGTGGCCCCGTTGCACCAGGCCTTTCTATCCTGCCCTGCTATTGAATCGAAACTTGTCCATACCGGTCAGCATTACGACGCCAGCCTGAGCGATGTTTTCTTTCAGCAGCTCAATTTACCTGAGCCAGACTATCATCTTAACATTAGTGAAGGTAGCCAAAGTCAGCAGACGGCCGACATTCTTCTCAAATTTGAACCCGTACTAGCCGCCGAAAAACCAGATTGGGTACTGGTGATTGGCGACGTAACGAGCACATTCGCTTGTGCGCTATCGGCTAAGCAGGCCGGGATACGGGTTGCGCATGTTGAAGCCGGTTTACGTTCTGGCGACGACCAGATGCCGGAAGAAAGGAATCGTATTCTTACGGATGCAATGGCTGATTTATTATTCGTGACAGAACAGGCTGGTCTGGATAACCTTCGTCAGGAGGGCGTTTCTGCCGGAAAAATTCACTTTGTCGGCAACGTAATGATTGATTCGCTGATACGGTTTCGTACGCAAGCCAATCAGTTGAATACAGTTGGAAAGATGGGCTTCATGCCGAACGATTACGTATTGATGACTATGCACCGGCCATCTAATGTGGATACACTGGCTGGCTTACTACGTATTCTGAACATTGTCGAAGTGATTGCCCCTCGTAAAACGGTGCTGTTTTCGCTGCATCCGCGCACAAAAAGAAGTTTGATAAAGCATGGCCTTCTGGAACGTCTGAGCGCTATTGCGAATAGTAAACTGTTAGAGCCACAGGGGTATCTGGAATTTCTTAATCTGATGGAACATGCGACGGCTATCATTACTGATTCCGGTGGGATTCAGGAAGAAACAACGTACCTAAACGTGCCCTGCCTGACGTTTCGAAGCTCAACGGAACGGCCTGTTACTGTGAAGCTTGGTACGAATCATCTTCTCGCGGATCTCGACCCGGAAACAGTGCAATTGACGGTAGATGAGATTCTGGCCGGTCGAATTAAAACGGGCCAGATTCCGCCCTTGTGGGATGGGCTGGCGGCCCGGCGAATGGCAGAGGTTCTTTGTTCGCAGTCTACAAAGCCAGACACGAAAGTCTCAAGAGTCATAGAATAACAGGATGAAACAACTGCTTCAGAATCTTAAAACAGGCCAAACCTATCTTGAAGACGTACCGACTCCGCGGGTGCGTCGGGGCCAGGTGTTGATTCAAACACGTCGGTCACTCGTATCGCTGGGTACTGAGCGAATGCTGGTGGAGTTTGGAAAGGCGAACCTGATTGCCAAAGCCCGTCAGCAGCCGGATCGGGTGAAACAGGTGCTGGAGAAAATTCAGTCGGATGGCTTAATGCCCACGCTGGAAGCTGTTTTTCGCAAACTTGATCAACCGTTGCCGCTCGGCTATTGCAATGTTGGAACCGTGCTGGCTGTTGGCGAGGACGTAACGGATCTGCACATCGGCGACCGGGTTGTTTCCAATGGCCACCATGCCGAAATCGTTTGTGTACCGCGTAATCTGGTAGCTCCTGTTCCGGCCACGGTGAGTGACGACGAGGCAACTTTTGCGGTTATTGGAGCGATTGGTGCGCACGGGATTCGATTGTTGAATACGACCTTTGGCGAAACGGTTGTAGTCATCGGCTTAGGACTGATCGGCTTATTGACGGCCCAATTGCTCAGGTTGGACGGCTGTTGCGTAATCGGAATAGACATTGACGAGAGTAAGTGCTTACTGGCTGAACAACAGGGGATTAAAACGCTTAACGCTGCGACAGGATTAGATTCTGTCAAAGCAGTTTTATCCCTCACAAACCAGATTGGTGCTGATGGTGTAATCATCACAGCTTCGGCAAAAAGTGACGAACTGATAAGCCAGGCCACCCGGATGAGTCGGAAAAGAGGCCGAATTGTACTGGTCGGTGTAGTTGGTCTGACGCTGAACCGAGCCGATTTCTATGAAAAAGAACTTACGTTTCAGGTTTCATGCTCGTACGGCCCTGGTCGTTACGACGAAACTTACGAGCGACAGGGAAACGATTACCCATTGAGCTACGTTCGCTGGACGGCTAATCGAAATTTTCAGGCCGTTCTCCAGTTTCTGGAAAACAGGCAATTAAACGTAGTGCCCTTCATTACGGACAAGGTTCCGTTGGCTGACTTCGGGAAGATTTACGGCGATATAAAATCATCACAGCGTATTGCCTCTCTATTAACGTATCCCGAATGCGTGGATATGAGTCCGGTGATACGCTTGCGAGAAATCCAATACGTGGCTCGTGATGGCGCAATTGGCCTTATTGGAGCTGGAAATTTCACCGGAAATGTCTTGCTGCCAGCTCTTAAATCAACCGGTGCTAATCTGAAAAGTATTGCCAGTGCAAATGGGCTCAACGCTACGTTACTGGCCAAGAAATATGGTATTGCACATAGCACTGCCGACTACCGGCAAACCCTCAACGATTCTGATGTTGAGTTGTGTATCATCACAACACGCCATAACAGCCATGCTCATCTGACGGTCGAAGCCTTGCGAGCAGGAAAGCATGTGTTTGTAGAGAAACCATTGGCTATCTATGAACATGAACTGCTACCCATTATTGAAGCGCAACAGGAATCAGGCCGTTTTGTGACTGTCGGCTTCAACCGTCGATTTTCGCCTTATGCACAGAAAATGAAAATGCTCTTAGGCGGAAAACGATCTGGCGAAATTCCGATGAACGTAACGATAACTGTAAATGCAGGCTTTATTTCTGCCAATTCGTGGGTGCATGATCGAGCCATTGGTGGAGGACGACTCCTGGGTGAAGCCTGCCACTTCGTTGATCTGATTACTTTTTTAACAGGGAGTTACGTAACGAGTGTATGTACGAGTGCGATGGGGTTACATCCTGATGAACGTAGTGATTCCGCATCGCTTTCGCTACGTTACGAAAACGGCTCGACTGGCGTCATCAACTATTTCAGCAATGGAAGTAAAGCGTATGCCAAAGAGCGGGTTGAGGTGTATTCGCAGGAGCGGACGTTGGTGTTAGATAATTTTCGGCAACTAACGGGTTATGGTTTTAAAGGGTTCTCGCATATGTCGGGTCGTCAGAACAAAGGGCATGTCGAGCAGCTGAAGCGGTTGGTAGAGCTGGTTGGCAGTAGGCAAAACGCTGAACATACATCAGCTCTTATTCCGTTTGCGGAGATAATTAATACGACCCAAACCATGCTGGCAGCTTTACAAAGTTTGCGCGAAATACGCTGGATTAACGTAGCTGATATCGGTATGGCACAACGTTCGGCATTGGTTTTGGCTGCGTCATGAGCAAAATCGGATTGCTTTGGCGAACAATACGTTGCCTGACCATTCGGCAGATTGTTTACCAGATTTGGAACCGATTCCGCAGCCGTCCCCGGCTTTATTTGCCTCGCTACGTTCCCAGGTTCTATTTTCTAACCGCTGTCGGTCCCTGCAAACCCATTTCGTGGCGGGGAGATACGTATACGTTTCTGAATCAGCCCGTTACGTTTCTGAATAAAGTTGACTGGAACTACGCAGATTACGGGAAACTCTGGACGTACAATCTCAACTACTTCGATTTCCTGAATCAGGCTAACGTAACATCGGAAACCGGCCTGAGCTTGATTCGTGACTTTATTGGCCAAACAAACCAGTTGCGAGACGGCCTGGAGTCGTATCCAACATCGCTACGCATTATAAACTGGGCTCATTTTTTGAGTCGCCATCACGTTCAGGATGCGCAAATCAACAGTCATCTGTTTGCGCAAACGCAATTACTCAGCCGTCGGTTGGAATATCATCTGGCAGGGAATCACTTGCTCGAAAATGGCTTTGCGCTGTTGACGGGTGCTACGTATTTCCGGCACAAGGGCTGGTTTCAAAAGGCGTCAGCAATCGTTTACCGCGAACTGGCCGCGCAAATTTTAGCCGATGGCTGTCATGACGAACGTAGCCCAATGTATCATCAGATTTTGCTGGACCGGTTGCTGGATGTACTCTTGATTTTGCAATACGATCCCTGGCACAACGATTCAAAACTCACTACGTTTCTGACTCAGAAAGCCGCGTGTATGCTCGGCTGGCTCCATACCATTACGTTCCGTAACGGTGACGTACCAATGGTCAATGATTCAGCATTTGGGGTGGCCCCTGCTACGTTTCAACTTCGTAAGAAAGCTGAACAGTTGGGTATCAGTTCAACGCCACTTTTCCCATTCGTAGCTAAAAAGAAAGACGACAGTGGCTATTATATGTTTCGCCAAAATCGGTACGAGCTTTTTGTTGATATCGGCGCAGTCGGGCCTAACCATCAACCCGGTCACGCGCACGCCGATACGTTTTCGTTCCTGATGTATGTGGATAACTGCCCCGTCATTGTGGATAGCGGCACGTCGACGTATCAGAATGGACAAAGACGACAACGGGAACGTAGTACGGCCGCGCATAATACGGTCAGTATAGCTGACGATAACTCGTCTGAAGTTTGGGCTGGTTTTCGTGTCGGTCGTCGGGCTCGGGTGGCCGTGCTAACCAGTACAGAAAATACCATAACGGCCCGCCATGACGGTTATACGCGATCCAATATTATTCATGAGCGTAGCTGGGTGGTTGAATCCTCCAGGCTGATAATTATCGATCGTTTGTTAAGTGCGGACGGCAAGGCATTTTCGGCGAAGGGAGGTATTGCCCGTTTTTATTTTCATCCGGATGTTGTGGTGCAGGTAGCCGATGAGTGGGTCATGGCCGGGCCGGTGCAATTGTCATTTCTGACAGAAACCAAACCAGAATTATGCGTCACAACCTACGCTATGGCTGAAGGTTTTAACCAGTTGCGGTCTGGCCGGTGCATTGAAATAGCCTTTACAAAGACCCTGAAAACCACCTTAACCCTGCTGAATGAAAATACTTTACCTTAGCTTCAATTTTGAACCCGATCTGGGGCCGTGTGCTTTCCGTAATACGTCAGTCGTGAACGAATTGGCAACATTTCTGAGTGCTGACGATTCCATTCATGTAATAACCTCGCAGCCTAACCGGTACAAGTCGTTCACAGCAATAGCGCCCGCGTACGAAGAACGCATAACTGACGGAGGCCGAATTATTATTGAGCGCATTCCAGTTCCGACGCACAGCAACGGGTTTCGCGACCAGATTTATTCCTTCCAGACGTATTGCTGGGCCGCTTATCAACTCGCCCAGAAAAACAAGTATGATCTGGTCGTCGCTTCTTCGTCCCGTTTGTTTACAGCCTTCACCGGCGCCCTATTGGCCCGTCGTAGTTTTGCGCTGGGAAAAGGCCGGGTTCCTCTGTTTTTAGATATTCGCGATCTGTTTCGGGAAGCGATCCTGGACGTGCTGAAAAATCCGCTGGCCCGGCTTTTGTTGAATCCTGCTCTTAAAGTAGTCGAACAGTTTACGTTTAGTCATGCCAATCATATAAACATGGTTTCGGAAGGGTTTCGCCCTTACTTCGAAGCCTACGCCAAGGCAACGTACAGCTGTCTGACGAACGGAATAGATGACGAATTTCTTTCCCCTTTCCTGTTGACCGTTCCATCTGCTCTGCAGCCAGATCGTTCCGTTTTAGGAAGAAAATACCGTACCGTACGAACAATTCTTTATGCGGGTAATATCGGCGAAGGGCAGGGATTGCACAAAATTATTCCGCAGGCAGCTCATAAACTGGGTAGTGAGTACAAGTTTGTTATTATTGGCGACGGTGGGGCCAGGCCCAAACTGGAGTCAATTATTCAGTCGGAAAATATCCAGAATGTCGAATTACGTAAACCCGTTGAGCGATCAGCTTTATTGATCGAATACCAGCAGGCAGATTATCTGTTTGTGCATTTGAATGACCTGGAAGCCTGTAAGCGCGTGTTACCCTCAAAATTGTTTGAGTATGGAGCAACAAACAAGCCTGTTCTGGCGGGCGTTGCCGGTTATGCCGCTTCGTTCATTAGAAGCCATCTGACAAACAGTATCGTGTTCGATCCGGGCGATGCCGAAAGTCTGGCGCGTCAATTGCGCGAAACACCTTATTACGTTGAGGAAAGAAAGGAGTTTAAGGCAAAGTTCCAACGCAAAGCCATTAGCCGCGAAATGGCCCGGCAAATTCTGAAAACAATGCATTTACATCAGGTCTCCGCTGAGTTGTAAGTGTAAGGCTGAAAATAAAAAAGGCTGACTTCGCAAAGTCAGCCTTTTTTACAGAAAAATAAGACTACATAGTCGGTTGTTTTACGCTCTTACCGATCGCGATCAATTCTTCCGGCGAGTGATATCCCAGGACTTTCTTTAACACTTTTCCATTGCCATCTATGTACAAAAGCGTTGGATATGCCTCTAGCGGATAGACCTGCGACAGCGCCGGGCCTTCGCCTTTCTCCATGTCCATCTTTACGTTGATGAACTTGCTATTATAAAAATCACCTACTTCTTTCTTTGTGAAAACATTCTTCTGAAGCATTTTGCAGGGGCCACACCAGCTTGCGTAGGCATCCAGAAAAATCACTTTCTTCTCCGCTTTTGCCTTCTTCAGAATTTCTTTCCAGGAAGACTCAGTAAACTGAATGCCTTCACCGCTGTTACGTGAAGAAATTTTGGTACCTCCATCACGAGTGGCTACTGGAGGAAGGGCTGCATGAGATGCCACAAAACCCAGGCTGATGCAGAGCGTTGAGAATAGCCAGAATACTTTTTTCATGATCGAACGGATAGTTCTTTATAGTTTTCGGGATTATAACGTAGTAACGAGCCTTTTTCGTTTCTTGAGGACCAAATTAGCAGGCATGACGACTAATCACAACTAACCAACTACGTGCCATTCTGGTTATTCTTTCCGAACTTTGTGCCCGTTTTCATAGCACCGAGCCATGCCAGTTAAACAAGCCGAATTCTTTGTCAGCAATTCCGACCCGGCCAAATGCCCCAAGCCCGACCGGCCTGAATATGCGTTTATTGGACGTTCGAACGTCGGGAAATCCTCGTTAATCAATATGCTGACGGGGCGATCATCGCTGGCCAAAATTTCGGGAAAACCCGGCAAAACACAGCTGATCAACCATTTTATAATCG
>NZ_JBMDWV010000426.1:0-11239 GCF_048594605.1 Spirosoma sp. | reverse complement strand
GATCGTTTTTACGAATCGCGTCGCAAGTTACGAGTAAGCGTCCAAATCTCAAAGCCTGTATAAAATATATATAGTACAAGAAAGTTCAATACAAAGACTCGACGCTGGTCAATACGTTGATATAGAAAAAAACCAATAAAGGCAAGCCCAAGAATTAAACGAGCGACTGTTGCCGACAGATAAAGCGGTACAAATCGCTCACGATCTCCCTGTAAACCAGCCTCTACCAGTCGGTGGGTTACGATTGAAACGCTAAAAAAAAAGATTAAAAGGATTTTCCAATTCGGATGTAACCAGAACGTAACAGTATATTGTTCGGCTAAAAAAAATACAATTGCCAGCAGGGCTGTCAATAAAACGGTTCGGAGCATACAGGCAAAGGAATGATGACACGAAGAGAAAGAAATATTTGCACAATCACCTAAGTGTCAGCAATTTCTTTCACCTTTCACAACTTACTTTTTAGTCAGTTGGCGGATAAATAGGTAAAGTGATGCGCCAATGGCTGTCAGCGATAAAACAATGGTCCAGATAGGTCTGGGATTATGCTGCCATTCATCCAGCTTCATACCTGCCCAGACACCCAAACCAATAGTACCCAGCATTTGAAACGCAATGCCGCTATATTCTGCAAATGACCTGGTTTGTTCAGTCGTTTTTTTTATAGGGTCATCGTCTCGAGCCGGCTTATCCGGTTCATTAGGATTAGATTGGCCAGGATCGCTTTGCATAGAAATAGTAGATATAATGCAATATACCAGGTAAAATTCGTTAATTTGGCCTAACGTTCTATAATGCAGCGTCCGTATAGAACGTTTTAATACGAGTGATCTTATTTTCGAATGCCCTGCTACTTTCGTAACCACCCCATTTTTATTAGTACGGTCTTTGCTCTTCTGACCGGTGGGGTAGTTTCCTGCTCTCAATACAGTACTAAACCCCTGAGCAAAGGGTATCACAATCTAAATGCTCATTTCAATGCCTATGTAATCGCTCGCGACGAGGTTAAGCAGGCAGAAGAAATATTGTTTAAAACGAGGCAGGAAAATTACAATCAGTTACTTCCCATATTGCTGCCGGTTGATTCGATGCGTATCCAATCGGTAAAGCCTCAACTAGACGATGCCATAAAAAAAGCATCCCTGATTCCTGAACGCCATCAGAATAGTAACTGGCTCGATAATGCCTATAATATTATTGGCCAAGCACGTTTGCTAAAGCAGGATTTACCAAATGCGATAGAGGTATTCAAGTACGTTAACACAAAAGGAACCAACGAAAACGATAAACACACGGCATTGGTTGGCCTGATGCGTGCTTATGTGGAAGGGAGTGATTATTCCAATGCGTTGAACGTAGCAGAGTACTTGCGCACTCAGCCACTTAATAAAGATAACACACGCGATTTTTATCTAACCAAATCCTATCTTCACCAAAGACAGGGGGAATACCTTACGTCTGTTGGCATTCTGGAAGCTACATTTCCTCTTTTACAAAAAGGAGAAGCTACGGCACGGCTTCATCTTATTGCTGGTCAGCTTTACGACTTGATTGGCCAGCCATCCAAAGCTGTTGATCACTATAGGCAAGTATTGAATTCGAGGCCAACTTACGATTTATCGTTTTATGCTAATCTTTTTTCTATTCAGAGTAACGGACTGACAGGAGACCAGAAGCGGATAACTCAATCGGCCGAAACCTTTGAGAGTTTGCTAAATGACCGAAAAAACGCCGATCTGAAAGATAAAATTTACGCTACCATGGGTCTGCTGGAAGCACGTAGTGGCCGAATAGACCAGGCTATAAAATATTACAGTCAGTCCATTCGGGAAGCTGGCCCCAGTAATGTGCAGACGCCTTATACGTATCTGGAAATCGGTAAACTTTACTTTGAGAAGAAAGCTGATTACACCAAGGCAAAAGTTTATTACGACAGTGCACTGGCTACACTTCCCAGGCAATCGTCGGAATATGCAGCTTTGTTGGCGCGAAAAAATACGCTCGACGAATTCGTTCAGTACAAGACAACGATTCAAACAAACGATAGCTTATTAACGCTGGCGAAGATGTCTCCGGCTGAGCTTGACAATTTCCTGGATAAGACCATTGATCGGCAGGAAAAAGAGGCCAGGGCTCAAGCCGAACGAGCACAGCAAATCGCGGCACAAGCGTCGAATGGCGGGGCAATAGCCGTACCCGGAGCCACCAACTCTAACTTAGCTCCAGCACAACGTTGGGTATTATACAATCCGATTTCGCTGAGTCAGGGGCGTCAGGAATTCTTGACAAAATGGGGGAACCGAACGCTTGAAGACAACTGGCGACGTAGCAACAAGGAGGCTTCAGAGGCATTAGCGGGCGCGGGAAACCCATTGACAGGCGCAACACCTGCCAATTCGGTAAATCCCAATGCACCGCTACAGCAATCCGACACACCAGCCCTTGCTGCCGGAACCACAACGTCAGAAGCTAATGCAGGTCGTAAGGGGCAGAAAGACGCTATGATAAGGCAGATTCCAACGTCGAAGGAAGCCCAGGCTGCGGCTAATCAACGTATTGAAAATGCCCTCTATAAATTGGGGAAACTGTACAAGTTCCAACTGAATCAGCCTGCTGACGCCATACCTACGTTTGAGCAACTGCTGACCCGATACCCAAATACGCTTCAAAAACCAGAAGTGTATTATCTGCTCTACTTATCGAACGAACAATTGGGGAAAGCCTCCAACTGGAAAGATAAGTTACTAACCGAGTATCCTAATACGTCATATGCGCGTCTAACCGGACGGACGGTTGCTCAAACGACCGACTCCGAAGCGCAGGCACAAAAAACATATGCGGCTATTTATGAGCTTTATAAAGCCAATAATACAACAGAAGCGCTAACACGCGTTGAAAGTGCATTAAACCAGTTTGCCGGTTCACAACTGGAGGATAAACTAGCTTTGCTACGTGCCATTCTGATAGGAAAAGTAAAAAACGTAGAATCTTACCAACAGGCACTGAGCGAATTCGTACGTGATTATCCGACTAGCGAGCTATTACCCCGGGCGAAGGAAATGTTAGCGGCTGCCAATCAGGTAGCTGTTAAACCCAAGTAAGCTCTATACCTGATGATTCAGGTTCAGCTGGTTCATAACTGTAGAAAAACGATAAAATCCCTATAGCTATAATGTTTGAATTTGCGCCCGGTCGTTACCGGAATATTATTCGAAATCTCTGGCGGTTTTCGCTGCTTGGATTAGTCGCTTTAGTTCTATACGTCCTTGCCGTCAGTTATAATTTTTTATGGCTGTTCGGTGGCATGCCCAGCTTAAAAGCGCTTGAAAATCCAAAAAGCGAAGAAGCCTCTGAAATTTATACAGCCGATGGACAGTTGCTGGGGAAATACTACGTTGAAAACCGGACTCCGATCGAAATATCACAGGTATCGCCCAACGTAACGTCGGCGCTTCTAGCCACTGAAGATGCGCGCTTCATTAAGCATTCAGGTATAGATCCCCGCTCCCTGTTCCGCGCAGTCAGTGGATTACTGACGTTTAAAGATGCTTCAAGTTCAGGTGGCGGCAGCACACTTACGCAGCAGACAGCCAAAAACTTATTCGATACCCGGCAGGAAGAATTAAAGGGCGTGCTAGGACACGTTCCGATTATCAGTCTGGTAATTTCCAAGACGAAAGAATGGATTTTGGCAGTACGTCTTGAACGTAACTATACCAAGCAGGAGGTTATGATGATGTACCTCAATACGGTATCGTTCGGTAATAACACGTATGGTATTAAAACTGCCGCTAAAACTTATTTCAATAAAGAACCGTGGAATCTCGGTGTGGAAGAAGCAGCGTTACTGGTAGGTATGCTCAAAAACCCAACCCTCTACAACCCACGCCTTTTTGAGGAGCGGGCGAAAGATCGGCGTAACGTTGTGCTGTCTCAGATGAAAAAGTATAAATTCCTGACTCAGGATCAATTCGTTACGTATAAGAATAAACCTCTCAAACTCGACTTTAGCGTTGAGAATCAGAACACAGGGATGGCAGCCTATTTTCGCTCGGTCATTCGCGATGATATCAAACGCTGGATTAGACAGTACAATAAAGAAAATGACGCCGATTTGGATCTTTACACCAGCGGCCTGAAAATCCACACTACCATCGATTCCCGCATGCAGGCTTACGCAGAAGAGGCCGTTATGACTAATATGCGCGACCAGCAGCGGAAATTCTATGAACACTGGCGCGGCCGGAATCCATGGGTACAAAAAGATTCACGTACAAAAAAATACGTCGAAATTCCAGGATTCATCGAATCAGTTGCCCGCCGGACGAGCCGGTACAAACAGCTCAAGGCTGTTTATGGGAATGATGAAAAGGCAATCTGGCAGGATATGCGTAAACCTGTTAAGATGAAAGTTTTTGTATATGGGGGGCGACGTAATGAAAAAGATACGACCATGAGCCCACTTGATTCAATCAAGTATTATAAACGATTGCTTAACACCGGCTTCATGTCGATGGACCCGCGCTCAGGTTACGTTAAAGCCTGGGTAGGTGGTATTAATTTCAAACATATGAAGTTCGACCACGTTCGGCAGAGTCGTCGGCAGCCAGGTTCGACGTTCAAGCCCTTCGTTTATCTGACAGCTATGGATCAGGGGTTTGTCACCCCCTGCAGCCACATAACGGATCAGCCTACTACATTCGCTCATGGAGAAGACAACAACGGGGGGCCGGCCTGGACACCTCACAACTCAAATGGCAAATATAGCTATCGAAGTCTGTCACTACGGGAAGCGCTGGGGCAATCCATCAACACGGTCAGCGCTCAATTGATCAAGAAGACCCGGGCCGCTGAAGTCATTAAATACGCTCACGATATGGGGATTGAAAGCAAGGATTTACCCGAAAATCCGACGCTTTGCCTAGGAACCGGCGATGTATCTGTTTATGAAATGGTGGCCGCTTACTGCGCATTCGCAAATGGTGGTATGCGGGTAAAACCTATGATGATTTATAAAATTACGGATAAGAACGGCAATGTTTTGAAGCTTTTTCACCCTGACGCCAATCAGGTAATTAGCCCGAATAGAGCATACGAGATGCTTCATTTGATGCGTGGAGCCGTTGAAGAGCCTAACGGCACGGCACAGAGGCTGCGAACTCAGTATAAACTTCTGGAAGGTGGCAACGAGATTGCTGCCAAGACAGGTACTACGTCTAACTACTCCGATGCGTGGTTTATGGGCATGACTCAGCACCTGGTTTCTGGCCTATGGGTTGGTGGCGATGACCGGCCTATTCACTTCCGTACTATTGAATTAGGGCAAGGTGGCCGACAAGCCATGCCAGCGTGGGCAATGTACATGCAGAAAGTTTACAAAGATCCGACGCTAACCAGCTATCGGCCAGAGCCCTTCCGTAAACCTAACAATTTTAAAATCGACTGTGGTGGTTATCACATCGACTCATCTCAGCGATATATTCCGCCCAAGGTTGTGCCAGAAGACGAAGAAGAAATTTTGCAATAGAACTGAAGGGTCG
The DNA here is from genome assembly GCF_048594605.1 of Spirosoma sp. Classification (GTDB taxonomy): domain Bacteria; phylum Bacteroidota; class Bacteroidia; order Cytophagales; family Spirosomataceae; genus Spirosoma. Next base: position 5,699 of record NZ_JBMDWV010000426.1, on the reverse strand, counting down.
GTGAGTAACTGACCCTTTTTTAGTACTCTACAATGGGCAACCTTTAGTCTGTGTTGCTTGTTTTTATAACAACCGGTCATCCTGGCCGAGGAAGATGATAATCTTGACATACAGCCCCGCCCGCCGGATCTATTTATGCCAGAGTTTGACTATAGAAAAGAATTGACTAAAGTTCCACACGAACCGGGTGTATATCGGTATTTCGACGTGTCGGGTGAGGTTATTTACGTTGGGAAAGCTAAAGATTTAAAAAACCGGGTCAGCAGTTACTTTACGAACTCAAAACAACACGACCGAAAAACGCTACGTCTTGTTAGTCAGATTCGGAAAATTGAGTTTACTATCGTGCATACCGAGTTTGACGCACTCCTGCTCGAAAATCAACTGATTAAGCGGTACCAGCCAAAATTTAATATTCTGCTACGTGATGATAAAACATACCCATTTGTTTGCGTAACAAATGAGCACTTTCCGCGAGTACTGACAACGCGACGTATCGATCGGAAACTCGGTACGTTTTACGGCCCTTTTGCAAATCTGAAACCCATGTACACTGTACTGGATATGTTCAGTCAACTGTTCACAATCCGTACTTGTAATTATAACCTCGCCCCTGAAAATATTGAAGCTGGTAAGTACAAAGTCTGTCTGGAATATCACATTGGCAACTGCAAAGGCCCATGCGAAGGCAGGCAGACCGAAGCCGATTACGGCAAAGACATAGAACAGGTGCATCACATTTTGAAAGGTAACCTGAAACCGGCTCAAGAGTATTTTAAAAACCGTATGGTAGAAGCTGCTGGCGAATTAGCCTTCGAGCAGGCACAGAAATACAAAGACAAGATGGATGTTCTACAGCGATTTCAGAGTAAATCAACCGTAGTCAATCCTAAAATTGCCGATGCAGATGTGTTCTCCATTGCCTCCGATGACGCAGCCGCTTACATTAATTTTATGAAGGTTGTGAATGGGACAATCGTGCAAACCCATACAGTTGAAATCAAGAAAAAGTTAGATGAGAGCGATGCCGATCTATTGACTATGATGATTGTCGAATTTCGGGAGCAATACGGTAGCCAGGCCAAAGAGATTATTTCGAACGTATCACTCGACGTAGATCTGCAGGCAGAAGTAACCGTCCCGCAAATTGGTGACAAGAAAAAATTGCTGGATATGTCGTTGAAAAACGTACTTTATTTCCGCCGTGAACGTCAGGAACGGGCAGCCGCAGAAGCGACGGCCAACGCCAGCAAAAAAGACCGTGTATTGATTCGTCTGAAGCAGGATTTACAACTAAAAACAATTCCTAACCGAATCGAGTGTTTTGATAACTCCAATATTCAGGGAACAAACCCCGTTTCGGCCATGGTATGTTTTATTGGCGGAAAACCGGCGAACAAGGAGTATAGGCATTTCTCTATCAAAACTGTGATTGGTCCTAATGATTTTGCCAGTATGTATGAAGTTGTTACGCGTCGTTATACGCGCGTACTAACCGAAGGAACCGATATGCCTGACCTGATTGTCATTGATGGTGGTAAAGGGCAGTTAAGTGCAGCTTGTGAGGCTTTAAAAGCGTTAGACTTATACGGTAAGGTTCCCATCATCGGGATTGCCAAACGGCTTGAGGAAATCTATTTTCCAGAAGATAATTTACCACTTTATATCGATAAAAAATCAGAGTCTCTAAAACTCATTCAGCGTATTCGCGATGAGGCTCACCGGTTTGCTATTACGTATCATCGTGATAAACGTAGCCGCAACAGCTTGATTAGTGAATTAGAGAATGTAGAGGGAATTGGAAAAAAAACGGCGGCTAAATTATTGAAGCATTTTAAAGGAGTAAAGAAAATAAGAGAAGCTTCATTGGATGAAGTTGCAGAGGTAGTGGGACATGACCGTGCTCAAAAACTGAAATTGTATTTTGATACGATAGAGAACGGGTAGCATAGCTAAAGCTACGTAGTAAATGAAAAGGGTGTTGCAATAGCTATTGCAACACCCTTTTCACTTACTATCTATACAGACTTCTTAATATTCCCAGAGGCCATGTTCGGTTTCCATCAATTCGTATTCCGTTTGGTAAGACTTAATCAGACCTTCCCGATCACCATACATACCAACAAGATCACTGTCGCCAGGATTAGCAACTTTGGTAATCCGGCCGTAGAATAGACGTAAATCAAATGCGTCAGCCAGGTTTTTATGCTGTGCCTGATTTTGAGGATTGTACCAAATGAATTTCTTCGGATCACTACGGAACAGCTTATCCAAATCCTTGTATTTAAAGGATGCAATAGGCTTCTCAAAACCAGCTTCGTTCTTATCCGCAGGCAGTAATATTGTTACCGTCTGAATATCATAATACAAACGTGAACGTTTCCGATCAAAAATCCAGTCCTCCTTAATTTCAAGGATATTCAATTCTTTAGGAAAATACTCATCTCCCGAAAAGGCAGGAGCGGCTGCAACGGCCACTGTATCTTTTTTCGGCTCAACAACCGGTTCCACTACGGCTGCTTTACCTTTTTTACCCTTTTTAGTCGTGGCTACTTTCTTCTTAGGTGTTCCCCAACCGTCATCAGCTGGTTCAGTAGCAGCTGTTGCTTTTTTAGGAGCTCCCCAGCCATCATCAGCTGGCTTTTTCTTATCATCTTTTTTAGGCGCGTCCCAGCCATCGCCAGTAGCTCCACTTTTACCATCTTCGGTAAAACCAGCAGCTTTTTCTTCTGCAGATAATCCCCCACCAGTATTGGGAATTAACAAATTCTCATGAAATTTCTCTGGAGTGATTTTTGTTGTGCACGAATCATTCGTGTATGCGTCAATCAAACCAGCCTTTACGGCTTCCATCAGATACTTGGAAATTTCATTGTTTTTTGAGAACATCGACTGATTCTGCTTCTCCTTTAGGTCAACACGACGCCAAAGGGTCTTCTTCATCATGATATCGTTCTCATTAACTGGTCGAACCGACATTGGATTTGTGCCATTACTAGCTTTCTCCTGAGCCAGTACGTCACCTCCTGTCAGCACGAATGTCGTTACAGCTAGAGCGCTGACATATCCTATCGTTCTTGTATGTTTCATGACTGCTATTTGTTGTCAGTTCAGAATGTTAACGGTAAAAAAACCGCTTTAGTGCATTAATAAAGCGAAACCTGAGAAAGTGGATTGCCCATAGGAACATCGCTAACTTCTCCCCGGAAATTCCGGCGTTGTACACCCTCTATCTGAATAACCAACCGATCTCCCGGTTGCGCTTCTGCAGCTAAATCAGCAATTGATCCTCCACCAGCGCCAACAGTAGCCGCTTTAACGCGTCTTGTTCCGCGTACCAACGATACGGTAGCCCCTGTTGTCCGGAAGTTAGCGTCATCTGGTGAATAAGCGGCAAAACTTGGATCTGCCACAGCCTGTATACGCACGCTACGTGCCGACGATACAGGGACACCACGAGGATCGTTAGCTCGTGTCCCGCCAACAAAAACTTCTAATGTTGGACGAGGTACTTTATTCACACGGAAGCGCTCCGTACCAAGTAAGCTGCCACTATTACTAATATTAAGCGATACGTTAGCTGAGCTAGGCACAACCGTAATCTTTCCTTTCTCACCTGATTGAACAACAGACGCACCATCAGCCGAGAAATTAGGATTCCAAAGAGCGCCCAACTGTGGACTTTGGATACTTAGTTTGTTAGCGCACCCTAGATATAAAGGAGGCATCGTGCCCGTTTCGATCTGATAAGAAGGCTTAGCCACAAAATACTCCGCAGATAAAGGAACCGTTTTTAAACCAGCAGGTGTCTGATAAGCAATTGATCCGGTCAGAGTACGTTTTGCCAAACCATTTTTGTCATAAGCTCCACCTTGGGCGGTAAATTCGACAATTCCTTGTCCATCCTGCATACGCACTGGAGCACCATTCAGACTCATCCGTGGTTGAATTCCCGATGAAGATGCTGCCAGAAACATTTGCCCCTTAAACTTGGTACCAGCAACAACAACTTTTGACTCCATGCTTAGCATGGCAAGAATTTTGTCAAACTTAACATCCTGTGCGCCAACCTTGCTGGCTAATGCGTCGAGAACCTCTCCTTCAATTCGACGGATATCAGCTTGTTTCTGACTTAACACAGCCAAAGCTGCTGGTACAGGTGTTTGTGCAAAGTTTAATTCAGCAAAATCTTTCCGGCGCTGATCAGGGGATCGATTGGCGATTGGATCATCTTTTCCGTCCAGCGCCATTGATGCATATTTTGTTCCTGAGTATTTAGATACGCTTTCTGTGTATCTGTTTAGTTGATCCTTTAGTTTGAAAGCAGCTCCATTACGTGCTGTACCTATCATAAGTTGAGCGACTTTTTCTTCCTCGCTCAGGTTTTTGATATTGCCGGCCTCATCACGTCCACCACCGGCTTCAACAATCTGTTCTTTAATCTGATCAAGCTCACCAATTACATCAGTTGTCAATTTCCGAACTTCGTCAGCTTGTTTAACAATAGCCAGATCAGTGGCCCGGTTTCCCGACTTCTCAACGGTGGCGCGAATATTTTCAAATGTTGCCTGATTGACTTTACTAACAGCTCCTGTTGATTGCTCAAGACTGTTATTAATCAGTACAAACTTTTCCAGAATTGCCGAAGTGACTTGAAGAGCCAACATTGCGGTCAATACCAGATACATCATCCCGATCATCTTCTGACGGGGTGTCTCTTTTGAGCCTGCCATGAATTATGGTAGTATTAATAAAGAAGTTATAAGGTTGATATAATTGTAAAGCTAGATGTTCAGGAACGAAATAGAAAAGCTTCAAAACTTTTCAAATTCAATGAACAAACACCTCTACAACTATTTTTAGTTACCACGCATAGCAGTCAGCATACTGCCATATACGTTATTGAGTGAAGCAAGGTTACCCGTTAGTTTAGCTAATTCATTCTTGAACTGCTGAGCGTCACGGCTTGCATCTGACATGTTCTCCATAGCCGAAGTGAGGCTACCGTAGAAAGCATTCATTGCTTTCAGGTGCTTGTTGGAATCCTGCAATTCCAGCTCATAAACAGCATTCAGAGCGCCCATATTTTTGGTAACTTTCTGAAACTGATCGCGGTAATCTTTAGCGTCGGTCGTTGCATCAGCCATTGAGTTCATGGCTGTAATGGCTGTACCGTATGACTTGTTCATCTCACTGATCGAACTAGAAGCCGACTTAACGTTGCGAGCGTAATCATTCGTAGCAACAGTTGCGTCCGTCAGATCGGTTAGTTTCGAAACCGTATCATTCAGATTACGGAAGCCTGAACCCAGACGCTCAAATACGTCAGGCGTTACTTTGGCCTGCGCCAACATCTGATCCATATTACCAGTCAGACCGTTTGTTTGTGGAGCTGGTTTGCGGGCTTCCCCTTTGTAGTCATCAGCCAACTCAGGATAAACGCGCTCCCAGGCGTAGCCGTCATCAGCTGTTGCTGGGTTAGTGAAGCTCTGAACAGCGTATAATAAGAAGATAACGACCTCTGTCAACAGACCAGCTGTTAAGAGCCAGCCTAAACCTTCATTGTGGGTAATCTTTGCCCAGGCACCCGCAATTACGACGGCTGCACCGGCACTATAAATGGTTGGTACTAAACGATCCCAAAAGAAATTCGTGGACTTTGCTGCTGCCATGATAAGCGATTTGGTTGGAACAGGTAA
>NZ_JBMDWV010000425.1:0-33712 GCF_048594605.1 Spirosoma sp. | reverse complement strand
GCATATCTTCGAACACCTGAACGTCGAATACTCCAAGCAGATTTGGAACCGATGTATTGATTACCAGATACCGCTCGTTTATGCGTCCTCGGCTGCTACGTATGGTATGGGCGAATTAGGCTACGACGATAACGAATCCCTTGTTCCTCAGCTAAAACCCCTCAATCCATACGGCGAATCTAAGAATGTGTTCGACATCTGGGCGCTGGAGCAGGAACGTAAGCCCTTCTTCTGGGCAGGCCTGAAATTCTTCAATGTTTATGGCCCTAACGAATACCACAAAGACCGGATGGCATCTGTTATTTTTCATGCTTTCAACCAGATCAACCAGTCGGGCCGTATAAAATTATTTCGTTCACACAACCCCGATTTTGCGGATGGCGAACAGATGCGGGATTTTATTTATGTGAAAGACGTAGTGGATGTATGTTCCTTTTTGATGCATCATCGGCGCAATTCCGGTATTTATAATCTGGGCAGCGGTAAAGCTCGTACGTTCCTCGATTTAGCCAGGAATACGTTCTATGCACTCGACCTCGAACCTCAGATAGATTTCATCGATACCCCCGCCGACATTCGCGACAAATACCAGTATTTCACGCAGGCAAATATGTCCAAACTACGCTCCATTGGCTACGACCGGCCATTTTGTTCTCTGGAAGAAGGAATCGCCGATTACGTAAAGAACTACCTCAGTCCGGGCCAGTACTTATAATTGCTTCTCACCTCTCAAGGATAAAAATATAGCCATCACGGTTACTGCTTTAGCTGAAGGTAAAGCGGGCGAAAGCACACAATAGAGCCTTCTGTTGTTATTCCCAAACCACTTCAATCACTTCTTTCTTCAAATCAATTGTGGTTTGCTTCTCGTCACTCAACCGGCGTAATGTTACCTTACCATTACTGACTCTGGCGGCTTCCTGCTGTAAAACGTGCGTCGCATCTTTTTTATGAAACACGGATACAATTCCTTCATTCGTATCAACGGGCAACGTAACGTTTTTGCCGTTGGCTTTCATAGACCGAGACGTAACGGGCAATTCCTGATTACGCAGCAGGGCTAAGGCACGTGATGCCTGAGGCACGCCGTAACCAACATAGTTGTTTCCGTAAGGATACAGATGCGACGATTTCTCGATAATTTCCATAACCTGCTTGTTCGTCAATTTTGGATTGGCCTGCATCACACAGGCTGCAAACCCAGTAATGACGGGTGCTGACAGAGACGTACCGTAGAGTGAAAAACACGATACATTTGGTTTCAGATACGGCAGTTTTTCAGGACCAATGCTGCTGTACCCGATGCGGTTCCAGAGTCGGGAATTGGTGGCACCAATCGCCAGTACTCCCTGGGCGTCGGCGGGCGTACTGATAATACGCCAGGACCGATCTTCGCCTTCATTTCCTGCCGATACAATAATCAGAATTCCTTTTTTATCGGCAGCAATCTGAGCGGCCCGGCTAATGAGGCTCGTATGACCATCCATCTGACTAGGCTCGTAATTATCTTTCGGGTTACTCATCCCTTTGGCATACCCCAGCGACGTATTGATCAGCCGGACACCCAGGCTGTCCATCCATTCCATAGCCGCTACCCAATTGTCTTCTTCGCCCCGGTATTCACGGTTACCCTGATCAGTACGTGCCAGGTAGAACGTAGCGTCAGTTGCCAGTCCAAACTGCATATTTTCGGTTGGGTCGTTCCCGGCTATGGCAGCCAGAACCTCCGTTCCATGCATATCCGACATAGTTTCGAGGGTTCGTAAGAGCTGATTATTTGTCTTCTTCTGATTGACGTAATCACGAACCTGCTTTACGCCATTACGTTCAAATACGTGCTTTAATGCATTGGCAGAGTCGGCACCGAAAAAACCGGCGTCAATCACTCCAATCGTTACAAACCGCCCGGTTAGCCCCGACTGCGCAAAATCAGTTGCCTGAATCTGATTCATGACCGGAGCCAGTTTGGGGTTAGACCAGTCTGGCGTAACGCCATCGGGTTGAGCAGGCGTATTAATCGACGTGATGACAATAGCTGGGTCGATGGCCTGAATATCTTTTACAAACGGTAAAGATCGAGCCTGTGCATATTGCTGATCCGTTAGTCGAGCCGATATGGCATTTAACCAGCGTGATTGACAGACAGGCTGAATACCTACCTGTTTTAACTGGCGTAGATACGATGCCGCCACGGGTTGGTCAGTTTCGTCGAGTGGCAGGTTCTGGAGCTGACGTTGACTTAAGGCCTTTGGTGATAGTGAAGGAGCTGATGCCGATTCTTTATCTCGAAGTAAAATCCAGTATTTTGATTGAGCCTGCAAGGCAAAAGACAACAGGCTAAGGGTTATAGTCAGTCGAAGTGTCATAGTTTAGGTAGAAAGTACGCAACCAAAAAGGCTACGTAAATAGCTAAACTCGAATTCCGCAAAAACTATTACGGCTTTTGAGTTTCTTTGCAAAATTAATTAGAAACATAGCCTCCGCGGTCTGTTATATGCGTTATTTCCCGATCGACAGTCAACTTTTTAGTCAAAACCGTCAACGACTAGCTAATCTGCTCAAACCGAAGTCGTTAGTCGTTGTCAATGCGAATGACATTATGCCAACAAATGCCGATGGCACCATGGCTTTTCGGCAAAATAATGATCTTTTTTACCTTACGGGCGTCGATCAGGAAGAAACCCGACTGGTTTTGTTTCCCGAACATCCTGATCCTAAATTCCGTGAGGTTCTGTTCCTTCGTGAGACGAGCGAGTTGATCGAAATCTGGGAAGGGCATAAACTGACTAAGACAGAAGCCGAACAAGCAACCGGTATTCCGCAGAAGCAGATTTACTGGACGCATCAGTTTGAACAGATTTTTGTGCAGATGATTTTTGAGGCTGACTATGTCTACCTCAACACCAATGAGCATACCCGGGCGGGTGTGCAAGTACAAACTCAGGATGCCCGTTATGTAACTGATTTTAAGCAGAAATATCCGCTGCATCATTTAGAGCGGCTGGCCCCGCTGATGCATTATCTCCGTGCCGTTAAACAACCACTGGAAATACCACTGATCCAAACGGCTATTGATATCACGGATAAAATGTTCCGTCGACTTCTGGGCTTCATTAAACCGGGAGTCTGGGAGTATGAGATCGAAGCTGAAATGATGCACGAGTTTATCAAAAATCGTTCGCGTGGAGCTGCTTACACGCCTATTATTGCGTCTGGAGCTAATGCCTGTGTGTTGCATTATATTGATAACAGTCAACAATGTCAGGACGGTGACGTAATTCTGCTTGATATCGGGGCTGAATACGCGAATTATAATGCCGACATGACTCGTTCAGTACCGGTAAACGGTCGGTTTACTGCCCGTCAGCGAGCGGTGTACGATGCTGTACTACGTGTCCTGAACGAAGCCAAACAAATGCTACGTCCCGGCAACCTCTGGGATGAGTATCATCGCGAAGTGGGCAAAGTCATGGAATCCGAATTGATTGGTTTGGGCTTGCTGGACCGTGATGAGGTGGCCAAACAGGACCCCGATGCTCCGTTATACAAGAAATACTTCATGCATGGGACGTCGCACTTTTTAGGGCTCGACGTTCATGACGTTGGCAACAAATACCGTAAAATGGAGCCAGGGATGGTATTTACGGTTGAGCCAGGCATTTATATTCGAGAGGAAAAGCTGGGGATTCGCCTGGAAAATAACGTATTGATCACCGAATCTGGTAATACGGACCTGATGGCGAATATTCCGCTGGAAGCTGATGAAATTGAAGAGTTAATGAACACGTAACGGACTCACAACAGTTATTAATAAACAAGCGTAGTCAGGTGTTGCTGTTGACTCCCCGGCTACGCTTACTTGTTGGTAGTATATCTGTTCTATACGGCTTCAGCTTTCTTCGTCTGCTCACGTTCAAGAGCAATATTCAGGCTGGAATAGATCCGGCGAATGGCTGTTTCTAAACGTTCCCAGCCACCATCCGATCGGAGATCAATATCGCCTATATGATCGCGTTGAGCGCTCGTCAAAACAATATTTGTAACAGCTGCCACCATTAAACTCGTAATAGCAATCGGGTCGAAATCAGAATAAGGAGCGAGTTTAGTAACCAGGTTTTTGTACGACTGATCCCTGAAATCGGCCAGACGGCGAGCCAGTTCGGTTTCGCCATGTGTCATTTCCCAACGAATCAATTCCTGCGATGGCTTACGCGTACGGAATTCGCGCATAAATTGGATGGTGTACTCAGACCATACCTTACTCCTGTTTTCTGGCGTCAGGTTATTGGGTACAGAATCCAGAAACTTCTCATTAAACATAGACAGGAAAAAGCCGCGCTGTACATAAGCTTCCAGCAGACCATTCCAACCACCGAAATAGCGGTAGATAAGTACTTTGTTGACGCCAGCACGTTCTGCTACGGCATTAATGCCTGCTTTTTCCGTACCACGTTCTGCCATTACGTCGCCCATGGCCCGCAGAATGCGTTCCATAGTCATCTGGCGGTTTCTACGTTTGACAACTTTCATGCTTATTGGTTGTTTTTGTTTAAGAGGAATCAGTAACTTTTTTAGTGGATAGGCTATCCATACAAGTCGCCTATCCAATTGCTGTAGATACAAATATGGTAATTACAGATGATGTTGTCAAACAATGATCTGAATAAAAGGCGCGAAATATTAAAAAAAATGCCTTACAAATTATATTAAGTTACTGACACATAGCACTATACTCCGCAAACTAATTATATGTATCATATACACAATTATGAGTTACAAGATTAGGCGTGTTTTTCCGTTAATAGTACTATTGAATCTGAAGCAAAAGGTAGTCATTGTAACAAAAATGGCCCTCTATCAAGAGGGCCATTTTTGTTACAATGACTACTATAATTGAATTTATTTAGCGCTCTGGATAAGAGTCCACCTGCCCGGATAGTTCCTGAATGGCCTCCTGCAATTGGGTCCGGCTCAGGAGAAGATCCATCTCCATCGGAAAGTCAGGATACGTGTGCCAAGAAGGCATCAAAGCACGATCCAGTTGAATCTGCAGACGATCTTTATCACCTGGTAGCGCCTTCGCTTCCATACTCAAACCTGGCTCAGAGAAAGATAGCGTAACGTAGTTTGTCGCTTTGTTCCAGAGAGAACGTAATCCGCTTAGCAATCGCTTAACCTCCCAAGTTTGCAGCGGGGCCATCTGGATGTCTGACTTTTGCCGCCAAATGGTCGAGAACCGACATTGCAGCCGATTACGATCTCGCCAGGTTGTATTTGCTTTGCCATAGCCCAGGATTGCCAGTTCAAAAGAATCAGAAGAGGATACAAATTTCATAACGGATGTGTTAGGGAGAGAGTACTATTGTCTACTTAACAAATATACAAAGTAATTGTTATAGGTCATCTTGTTTTGTAGTAATTTTCATATTATCCTATACTTTCCGAACAGAAAAATATTATTATCTACCGATAACCAATATTACCAAATTTAATATTGACATATTTCCTCAAGCACATATTTTCTATCCCCCAGCAGAATAATATATACGCAATAAACTCCTCAACCGAAACTTTACCTGTTCGCTTCCTGACTTTCCTTATCTTTGCGGCCAAAAACTATAACCGTTTAAATTTAGATAGATGGCGAATGTGCTTATTGTAGGCGCCGGTGGAGTGGGCAGTGTGGTTGCGCACAAATGTGCAATGAACCGTAACGTTTTTACGAATATTATGCTGGCCAGCCGAACAAAGGCAAAGTGTGATCGCATTGCGGCTGAAATTCAGGAAATGCACGGCGTTACCATTCAAACTGCGCAGGTCGATGCCGACGTAGTGGCTGATATGGTGGCACTAATTCGATCATTCAATCCGGTACTGGTTATCAACGTAGCGTTGCCGTATCAGGATCTGCCTATCATGGACGCCTGCCTCGAAGCGGGGGTGCATTATCTGGATACCGCCAATTATGAACCTAAAGACGTAGCTAAGTTCGAATATAGCTGGCAGTGGGCCTACAAAGAACGCTTCGAGCAGGCGGGGCTAATGGCACTACTTGGATGCGGTTTTGACCCAGGCGCTACGCAGGTGTTCACGGCCTACGCCAATAAACATTATTTCGACCGGATGGATTACCTCGATATTGTTGACTGCAATGCAGGTAACCACGGTAAAGCATTCGCCACCAACTTCAATCCGGAAATCAATATTCGGGAAATCACCCAGCCAGGCCGTTACTGGGAAAATGGCGAATGGATTGAGATTCCGGCTATGAGTGTTCACAAACCAATTGAGTATCCCGGTATTGGTCCTCGTGAGTCTTACGTACTCTATCACGAAGAGCTTGAATCCCTTGTCAAAAACTTTCCAACGCTGAAACGGGCTCGTTTCTGGATGACGTTCGGTCAGGCGTACCTAACTCATCTGGAAGTTCTTCAGAACGTAGGCATGACACGTATCGACCCCATTAAATTTCAGGGAATGGATATTGTGCCCCTCGAATTCCTTAAAGCTGTTTTGCCCGCTCCTGATTCACTAGGCGAAAACTATACAGGTCAAACCAGCATTGGTTGCCAGATTAAGGGGGTTAAAGACGGTGAAGAACGTACCTATTTTATCTGGAATAACTGCGACCATGCAGAAACGTATCGCGAAGTGCGCGGGCAGGCCGTTAGCTACACCACTGGCGTTCCGGCCATGATTGGTGCTATGCTCATGCTTACGGGCGTCTGGATGAAACCCGGCGTGTGGAACTGTGAAGAGCTGGACCCTGATCCGTTTATCGAACAGATGAACAAACAGGGGTTACCTGTTAACGAGCGAGTCAATATTCCCTTACCGCACGAATATCCGGCTTAACCAAAAATATAAATCCCGCTACGTAATAGAGCGGGATTTTTCGTTATTTAGTCGATCATCCGGCAAAACATACTTGCTATGAAATCGCTATTCCTGACGGTCTTTTTTTCGGCACTATGCACAGGTGTCTTCGCTCAGAAAGCCGACTCGACTAAAAGTCGTGCTACGCAGGCAGGTACCTCCGACGTGCAACATAATAATTATGACACCTATCAGTCGACTAATCAAATTGTAGGTTCGACACCTTATACGATGATCCTGACCCGTGATCAACGCTACGAAGGTTTACGCGGCAGTCCTTATTTTTTACCTGAATGGAACAAAGGGCAGATCGAAGTGATATCCGGGAAACACTATAAAGACGTACCCATCAAATTCGATGCTTCCCGACAGCACCTGATTTTGCGAAGGACTGGCGTAACAAACGACTCAATCATCGTTGACGCCAATCAGGTAAAATCTTTCCAATTTACAGCCAGCGATGGGCAGTTTTATGTGTTTCGGCGCTTCCCAGACGCCAAAACGGATGATGCAGCCTTGCGGGAAGGGTATTTTCTGGTGCTCCATCAGGGCAAAACGGCTCTGTTGAAACGAATCGCAAAGACCCTAAAAAAAGCCGACTATAAAAATCCTTACTCCAACGATATCCGTTACGATGAATTTCTGCCCGTTACTACGTACTTTCTGCTTAAGCCTGATCAGACATTGAGTAAAGTGAAATTGTCTGATAAATCGCTCATCGAAGCACTTGGCGACCATAAAGAGGAATTAAAAGCCTATGCCAAACAGGAAAACCTGACTGTAAAGGATGAAAACGGTGCGATTCAACTCATAACAAAATACAATAGCTTGTAAAACATTTTGTGGAATTGGTCCTGCCTAGCCATCCATGTGGTACAATCAAACCACGTACTGCTATGCATCACCTTACTACGTCAGAAACCGTCGCGCTAACCTACGACGAGATTATTTTTCAGCGCCGAAACAGAACTTACGGCGCTTTTGATCTGCGCCGAAACTATCGACCAACGCTTACCCGCGCTTTGTGGCTGGGCGTTGGTTTGTTTTTACTAGGATTGGCAGCCCCTACGCTTTACGATCGTTTCTGGCCAAACCAGTTCAACGATAGCCAGCAATTGATGGATGAAATAAGCCTGACAGACATCAAGGAACTACCTGTCGAGAAACCGATCCCACTGCCCCCGGTTGAGCAGGCCCCTGCCGTGAACACGGTACGCGACCTCCCGCCCGTTGTCATGCCCGACGCCGACGTAGTAGAAGACAATCCCCCTCCTACCGTTGACGAATTGAAGGATGCTACGGCAGGAACTATAACCGCCGAAGGAACGGGCGTGGAGGAAATCATTATGGCGCCTGAAGCTTCTGCTACTCAAACGATACAGGAAAAAGCGCTTGAAGTGGAAACCAAATCCGATGAACCTTTTGTCCTTGTTGAACAGCAACCCGAATTTCCGGGCGGACTGGACGCGCTACGTTCTTTTTTGGGTAACAACCTGAAATATCCCAGAGCGGCCGCGTCGGCGGGTGTATCGGGTCGGATTTATGTCAGCTTTGTGGTCAATACCGACGGTAGCCTGACGGATTTGCAGGTACTGAAAGGCATCGGTTTTGGCTGCGATGAGGAAGCCATTCGGGTAATGCAGAAAATGCCCCGCTGGCGGCCTGGTAAACAATCTGGACGAGCCGTCCGCGTGAAGTACAATTTACCAATTTCGTTTACGCTGGAGTAACGTACCTTTGCGGCATGAATACGAACCTGCTGCAAAACCTCGATGCGATTCCGTCGCCCTGCTTCGTGCTGGAAGAAGCCAAACTCCGCCGGAACCTTCAACTAATCGATTCAGTCCAAAAAGCCGCTGGCGTAACGATCATTCTGGCCTTGAAAGGCTTTTCGATGTACAGCGCTTTTCCGTTGGTACGTGAATACCTGAGCGGAGCTACCGCCAGTTCGCTCAACGAAATCAAACTCGTAAACGACTATATGGGCGTAAAAGCGCATACCTATATTCCGGCTTACCGCGATGACGAGTTTGACGAGGTGGTCGAACGTAGCAGCCACCTGACCTTCAACTCCTGGAATCAGTGGAATCGATTCAAGGATCGCGTTGCTGGTATGCCTGTTTCCTGCGGCATTCGGGTGAATCCGCAGTACTCGGAAGTAGCCACGGATATGTATAATCCCTGCGTGCCGGGGTCACGGTTGGGCGTCACCCGCGATCAGCTTCCTGATACGTTGCCGGAGGGCCTGGAAGGCATTCATTTTCATACCCTATGCGAGAATGATTCCTTCACGCTTGAGCGCACCCTCAACGCCCTCGAGAGTCGTTTTGGCGACCTGCTGCATCAGGTTAAATGGGTCAATTTCGGCGGTGGACATTTGATGACACGCGAGGGTTATGACACCAATCATTTGATTAAACTGCTGACTGCTTTCCGGGAAAAATACAATGTGGACGTAATTCTCGAACCGGGCTCAGCCATTGCCTGGCAAACGGGCATTTTGGTATCGACGGTACTGGATATGCTTAATAGTCAGGGCGTAGAGGTGGCTATCCTGGATACCTCGTTTGCGGCTCATATGCCCGATACGTTAGAGATGCCATATAAGCCACGTATCATTCAGTCGTATCATGAACCCGTTGCTGATAAACCGACGTATCGATTAGGTGGTATGACCTGTCTGGCTGGCGATTTTATGGGCGATTATTCGTTCGACAAGCCACTAAAGGTTGGTGATAGGCTCGTTTTCGATGATATGATCCATTATACCATGGTAAAAACCACTACGTTCAACGGTGTCAATTTACCCAGTATTGGCATTTGGAAAGAAGACGAAACATTTCAGTTAGTCAGAACCTACGGTTACGAAAGTTTTAAGGATCGGCTGAGTTAGTAGCAACTTACGTAGCATTTGCATAGAAAAGCGAGATTGTAAGCGTTAACCGTCTGTGTTTTGTAGTAGTGCTTACAACAAAAAAACCTGCATGCAACGCGGCCCGCAGGTTTTCTAAGACAGCTAAAGGTGTACTGCCAAAGGCAGTTACAAAAGTAAAATTACACAAATTTATTTTTGAAATACAATACGATCAGAAGCACATTATAGAAACGGCAGTTGGAAACATAGTGTATGCACAATTTGAGCATGTACCACATCTGTCATTACGTAGTAAAAAAATAGTAAGCCGCTCAAACAGGATAGATATTCCTGTTTGAGCGGCTTACTTATGCGAAGTTATCCGTTAAAGATACTGCCGAATTTTCTCTGCCGTAACAGCCAGTTCTTCCTGCGATGGTTTTAATTTATTATGAAAATTCATGTCGGCCATTGAGTTGAGAGGAATCAAATGGACATGTGCATGAGGCACTTCCAACCCGACAACAGCTACTCCGATCCGTTTGCAGGGAACAGCTTTTTCGAGTGCCGGTGCAATTTTCCTGGCGAAGGCCATCAGGCCGGTATATAGCTCATTGTCCAGGTCGAAAATATAATCTACCTCTTTCTTTGGTATCACAAGCGTATGTCCTGTAGCCGTGGGCATTACGTCCAGGAAAGCGAGGAAATCGTCT
Organism: Spirosoma sp.; assembly: GCF_048594605.1. Taxonomy (GTDB): domain Bacteria; phylum Bacteroidota; class Bacteroidia; order Cytophagales; family Spirosomataceae; genus Spirosoma. The sequence goes on along the minus strand of NZ_JBMDWV010000425.1, from coordinate 23,269 downwards.
GTTTCGGCAATTTTATGCGCCGGGATGTCGCCAGCAACAATCCGCGAAAAAATAGAAGGCATAGTTAAAGAGGTATATATGATAAGGGATCAACAGTCAGCCATTACGGTTTGGTGATGCAACAAAACACGTATCACTACCTATCGTCCAATTTCAACTACCTCAAACTCCAGAACGCCAGCGGGCACCTTGATTTCCGCCATATCACCGACCCGTTTTCCTAACAATCCTTTACCAATTGGCGACCCTACCGAAATCCGTCCCGCTTTCAGATCAGCTTCTTCTTCTGAAACCAGTGTATAGGTCATTTCAGCGCCGTTTTTCTTATTTTTTATCTTAAACTTCGACAGAACCGACACCTGCGAAGCGTCAATCGTTGATTCATCGAGTACCCGCGCATTGGAGAGCACTTCTTCGAGCTTTGATATTTTTAATTCATGCAGACCCTGCGCGTCTTTAGCTGCATCATACTCAGCGTTTTCACTAAGGTCTCCTTTGTCACGTGCTTCGGCAATCTGGCGGGCAATGGCGGCCCGGCCTTTGGTTTTCAGATCATTCAGCTCTGCTTTAAGCCGATCAAGTCCTTCCTGGGTGTAATAAGAAATCTTTCCCAGATTATTTACAACGTACTCGTTTATTCACATTGGTTTTGGGTACTCCGTAAAAACAAAAAGAACGGTACATCGACCGTTCTGCAACCAAATTGGTTTTCTTTGCAGCCGCGTCAGTGTCGCCGTCGGATCTCCGAAGCGAGCGGTTCAGGAAAGTAATAAATAGTTCGTCGCATATGCGAAGTTATTTATTGGCCTGTCATGTTCCGAACACAACGCCTTTGTGAGACAAAAGTAAAAAGACTTCCCGGCTATACCAACATATGGTCGACGGGTTATCAAAAAACTGATTTTACGTCTATGTAGGATTTTTGAATAATGTACAGTGATCCAGGAATACCAATCCCCGCATTATTCATCTCATTCATCACGCTTACTATGCCACTTCGTATCATATTCATGGGCACACCTGATTTTGCCGTTACCAGCCTCCAGCGACTCCTGGGCGCGGGCTATCAGGTGGTTGCTGTCGTTACAGCGCCCGATCGGCCATCAGGTCGTGGCTTACAACTAACGTCTTCACCAGTTAAAAAAGCAGCTGAAGCGGCCAATTTACCCGTTCTGCAGCCTGAAAAGCTGCGTGACCCGGACTTTTTGGAACAGTTAGCCAGCTATAAAGCTGACTTACAGGTAGTTGTTGCATTCAGAATGCTTCCTGAGGTGGTCTGGGCTATGCCAACGATTGGTACGTTCAATCTACATGGTTCGCTATTGCCGCAGTATCGGGGGGCTGCTCCAATTAACTGGGCTATTATTAACGGCGATACCGAAACCGGAGTCACTACGTTCTTTATTGAAAAAGAAATTGATACGGGGCAGATGATTTTTCAGGATACTGAACCGATTTACCCTGATGATACTGCTGGAACCCTACACGACCGACTTATGGAACGTGGAGCAAATCTGGTGCTAAAAACCGTCCGGGCTATTGAAACGGGCGATTATCCACGTACACCGCAGCCCACTACCAACGACCTGAAACCCGCGCCGAAACTCAGCCGCGAAACCACCGAAATTAACTGGAATCAGCCGGTCCGACAGATTCGCAATTTTGTGCGAGGCTTATCTCCTTATCCAACAGCCTGGACATTGATCAATGGCAAAGTCTTTAAGATCTATGAGGCTTCAATTGCCAACGAATCGCCATTCGCGGCAGAACCTGGTCAGGCCTATACGGATAACAAAAAAACAATTCTCGTTCGGGCCGCCGACGGCTGGTTGCGCATTGATACGTTGCAGGCCGAAGGAAAACGTCGGATGAATGCAGAGGAGTTTTTACGAGGGAATAAGCTTTAGAGTACAAAAATACTCCAACCTCTTCAGAAAGGCTTTTCAGCCAGAGGTTACAGCCTCTGCGGAACGGAATATAAAAAAACACTAAATCCTGCTCCATTCATGAAACTACTTTTAATCGTTTTTTTCCTTGCCGCTGTTGGGCACGTAACGGCCAATGCACAAGCCGAGACATACGCCGAGAAACTGGGTTTCCCCAAGGGCAAAAAAGTCGTTATTCTTCACGTCGACGATGCGGGTATGAGCTACGATTCCAATGTCGGAACAATGAATGCTATCGACAAAGGAATTGCCAGTTCGACCAGCGTTATGATGCCCTGCGGCTGGGTTCCGCACTTTTTTGATTACCTCAAAAAGCACCCGAATGTAGACGCGGGCGTTCACCTCACCCTTACGTCTGAATGGAAAAATTACCGCTGGTCTCCGTTGATGGGTAAAGATAAAGTTCCGGGCCTGGTTGATGAACAGGGAGCATTCTGGCCGTCCGTTGAGCAAGTTGTTCAGCACGCATCGGCCGATGAAGTGGAAGCTGAAATTCGGGCGCAACTGGCGCGGTATCAGGCGTTCGGCGTCCAGCCAACGCATATGGATTCGCACATGGGAACGTTGTTTAATCCTAAATTTTTGATGCGCTACGTGAAAGTGGCAATGGAAGAAAAAATTCCGATTCTGTTTCCAGGCGGCCATGCATCGTTAATAAGCAAAGTAAACAGCATAGCCGCCAGTCAGCAGTCGTTGATCAAACAGGTTGGCCAGCAACTCTGGAATGCTGGCTTGCCGGTTCTGGACGATCTGGATGGCTCCATCACCAGTCGTAACTTACCCGCTGGAGCTTCCGACAACGATTTGCAAAAGTTTAAAACCCAGAAATTTATCGAGCTGCTCAATTCGGTAAAGCCAGGGTTAACGTATCTGATCATGCACTGTACGGACCCCACGTCCGCCTTCGATCAGATCAGTAGTTCAGGGCAATCCCGAAAAGGCGACATGCTGACCATGATGGACCCAGCCCTGAAAGCATACATAAACAAGGAAGGCATCATTATCACGACCTGGCGTGAATTGATGGAAAGACGTAGTAAATTATGAAGATAAGCCTTATTGCTGCTGTAGCGGAGAATGGTATTATTGGTCGCAACAACGATATGCCCTGGCATCTGCCCGATGATTTTATGTTTTTTAAGCAGAAAACCAGCCATCACGCCATCATTATGGGTCGTAAATCGCTGGAAGCGCTCGGCAAGCCGCTACGTAACCGGACCAGCATCGTGGTTACCCGGAATCAGGATTTCAGCACTGAGGGCGTAACGGTCGTACATACACTGGACGAAGCCATTGCTGAAGCCAGACGTGTCGATCAGGCCATTTATCAGACCGATGAAATTTTCGTAATTGGTGGCGCTGAAATTTACAAACTCGCACTGCCTCTTGCCACTACGTTGTATTTGACAGAAATTCATCAATCGTACGAAGGCGATACGTATTTCCCTGAATTCGATAAGAGCGAATGGCGGGAAAAAAGTCGGGTTGCCCACCCCACCGATGAGCGCCATGCCGCTTCATTTGACTTCGTGGAGTACGAGAGGGTGTGATGGCCTAAAAATCCTACTAAAGAGAGACAAGGTATTAGTTAAGATTCGATAATTAATTAACTATGGGCGATGCAACAGACTGATGCCGACAAACAACGCTTCTTGCGCTACGTATTCAGGTGCTATAAAGCTAGCAACGTAGTATTTCCAGTAGAACCCAGCTCTTAGTTACTGAACCATTCGTCGACCATATCGCTACGGCTTTTACTCTCAAGCTGACGTTCGAGGTTGTCAGGAATTTTAGGAAAGAAATCGATACCCGTTATTTGTTCGATCTGATCGACAGGAACAACGAATTGCCTGATTGAACTATCTGAGCCTTCGTTGTTGAGTAGAAAACCGATCATCCGAATCTGCGGGTTGTTACAGTACAGGATCACCTTGTAGAACTTCTCGGGTACGCTCACTTCATTCTTCTTGCCGATAGTCGGCAATCCCCGTTTCAGCACCGGGCCCGTCACTACGTATAAACCATGATCACGTAGGGCCCACGCCCGGATCTGCTCCTCCAGTTCTTTCCAGATACCCCGATTAAATTCGGGCACTTGGGGCGTAATATTACTCATTAGGAAAGTTTCACGCATCATCCGTTGCGAAAACTTGAAATCGCCCGCAGGTGCCAGGTGGCCCCGATCATAACCAGCCCGCGTATAATCCGAAGAAAGAGCCGTACCGTTGGGTACCGCCCGATCAGGCTGAAACTGTTCAAATTTGCGCTCGGCGTCGCCCGTAGTTTCGTAATCCAGTAACGGATAGGCGACCCATTCCGCCACTTTATACTCGTCGCGGTAACGTAGCGTAAACCCTTCATGCCGAATGATCTCGTCATTGAGCCGAACCGCTGGGAGCAAAAAATCAACCTGTTTTTCGAAGTCAAACCGAACCGTTTTAGGCGAGCCCGCCGATGGTTTGCCGCCACCATTATCACTGGCTTCGCTTTCGTTCGGCTCGTTGCTCCGATCGTCCGAAGCCTCGTCCGGCTGCCGGGGTTCGGGTGCTTTATACGGATTATGTCCTTCGTGATCTGATTTTGCTCTACCCAGGCCAATCATTTCCCGAAAATCGTTCCAGAAAGCGACTACGGGTTTTGTGCGCCCGCCGTAGTGCAGAAACAGACCGATCAGGAAAAATATAAACAGTAACACCAGTGTATTGCCCCGTAAACGCAGGCCCCGGCGTTGGTAGTTTTTCGGTGAAAAAGGAGGTTTGACATGCATGTACCAAAGTTAGTTTTTTGTTTCTAGTTTCATATTTCCAGAGCACGTTCATATTCGTCCGAACCTGGAACCTGAAACTCGATCCCGACTGTTAAAACCTCATGCCATCATTTAATATTGTTGTAATTGGCGGGGGAGCGGCTGGTTTTTTTGGCGCAATTACGGCTGCCGAAACCTTTCCGGACGCCCGAATTACCATTCTTGAGAAGAACCGCACAGTTCTGAATAAAGTCCGCATTTCGGGGGGTGGTCGTTGCAACGTAACACACGCCTGTTTCGATAACCGCCAGTTAGTCAGGCATTACCCGCGGGGCGAAAAATCGCTACGTTCGTTACTGAATCAGTTCGACGCAACGGCTACTGTACGCTGGTTCGAGAATCGAGGGGTACCGCTTAAGACTGAAGCCGACGGGCGCATGTTTCCGACAACAAACACATCCGATACAATTGTTGACTGCCTGCTCACGGCCGCTCGTCGACTGGGCATTCAGGTACGTACCAGTTGTGGCGTTACGTCTCTCTCATTCACCAGTCAACCCGACGGAACGACTAGCTATAAGGTTAAGCTCTTCAACGAAGAACTAATCCAGGCCGACCGCGTTCTGATTGCAACGGGTGGCTATCCACAACTCTCTTCTTACGGCTGGTTGCCCCAACAAAGCGAGCCGTTGCTGTCGCCGGTCCCATCGTTGTTTACCTTCAACGTTCCCGATAGTCCCTTACTTTCGTTGGCGGGTGTTTCCGTAAAAGATGCCAGCGTGTACGTAATAGGCACGAAGCAGGAACAACGAGGACCATTATTGCTGACGCATTGGGGCTTTAGCGGTCCGGCAGTGCTACGTCTGTCGGCTTGGGCAGCTCGCGAGTTAGCGGATGTTCAGTACCGTTTCAAGTTCCGAATCAACTGGGTACCAACCCTGAACGAAAATCAGCTACGCACCACTCTGCAGGATTTTCGGCAACAGAATGGTCGTAAACAGGTCATTTCGCAAAATCCTTTTAATTTACCAACACGTCTTTGGCAGGCACTGGCCGCCGAATCAGGTATTTCCGAAACGCAGCGCTGGGCCGATCTTCCCGCCAAACCACTAAACCGATTATCAGAGAAACTAACCAACAGTCAGTTTCAGGTGATCGGGAAAAGCACGTTCAAGGATGAATTTGTTACCTGCGGAGGCATCGACCTGAACAGCCTCAATCCACAGACGCTTGAAAGCAAAGCGCAGAAAGGGTTATTTTTCGCCGGTGAAGTTCTGGATGTTGATGGGATCACGGGCGGATTTAATTTCCAGAATGCCTGGACAACCGGATACGTAGCAGGGAAGTATATTGGCTTATAGTTGTGGCGGCTGATAAATGACTATTCTTTCAGGATATTCCGCGCGGCTTCTTCATCGCGTTTAAGTTGCTCAACCAGAGCGGGTAACCCATCAAATTTCTGCTCTGGACGTAGAAACTCCCGGAAACGTAGCGTCATGTGTTCACCGTAAATGTCTTTATCAAAGTCGAAAATATAGGTTTCAATGGTCTGATTCGTTCCGGCAACGGTTGGCCGAAAACCGATGTTAAGCATTCCACCCAACGTTTGATCGGCATACAATACGTCGACGGCGTAAACACCATTAGCAGGTATAAGTTTCATTGGATCGTCGACCTGCATGTTCGCCGTTGGAAACCCAATGGTACGTCCAAGCTGCCGCCCTTTGATGATCGTACCGGTCAGATTGTACGCCCGACCCAGTAACTGACTAGCCGTATGGACATTACCTTCGTTGAGAGCACCCCTAATTCTCGATGAACTTACCCCCACGGCCTCTACATCCTGCCGGGGAATTTCCTCTACTTCAAATCCATATTCGCTTTGATGCGCCCGAATGTATTCAAACCCCCCTTCACGGTCACGGCCAAATCGGTGATCATAACCAATCACTAATTTCTTCGTTCCGATCTTATCAATCAGAATCTGCCGGATATATTCTTCTGATGTGAGTTGCGAAAACGAACGCGTAAACGGAATGATAACCAGATGCTCTACACCGGCCTGATCGAGTAGTTCGATTTTTTCATCCAGGGTTGTCAGTAACTTCAGATTTGGGCTGTCATTCGCAACTACCGTGCGGGGATGCGGCCAATACGTTATCAGAACGGATTCGCCATTACTCTGTTTGGCCACCTCAGTCAGGCGAGCCAGAATCGTCTGATGGCCCCGATGCACACCATCGAACGTACCGCTGGTTACAACAGCATTCGTTAAAGGTTGTATATCGTTAAGCCCTCTGTAAATGATCATAGTTTGTCAACAAAAAGTTGATTGGCGATAGAATTGATTCGGGGAGGATGCTTCTGCACCAGTTACTTACAAGTAGTCATTATCGACTATTTTCCCGGCACGTTTCAATAAACTGTTCAATAGTATGGGCATTTTCTATCCGAAAAGTGCCGATCCTTGTTCGGCGCAACCGGCTCATATAAGCTCCATTGTTCAGCAGAAGTCCCAAATCACGCACCAGGCTGCGAATATACGTGCCTTTGGAACACACAATACGAAAATCAATTTCCGGAAAGCGGTCGGCGTTTACCTCGAAAACAGAGACAGTGACTTCGCGAGCTTTAATACCCCCTTCAACACGATCAGCCGTTTCGCCCCGTCTCGCTTTCTCATACAGCCGTTCCCCGTTAACACGAACCGCCGAATAAATCGGTGGCACTTGCAGAATCGTACCCGTTAATTGACGAGACGCTTCCTCTATCTGCTGCGTTGTGATACCAGATGTATCATATTCAGCGTCGAATGTCGTTTCCAGGTCGACAGAAGGTGTCGTTTTGCCCAGAACCAACGTACCCGTATATTCTTTTTCCTGAGCCTGATACTGGTCTATCTGCTTCGTCATTTTCCCTGTACAGAGAATAAGTAGCCCCGTGGCCAACGGATCGAGCGTACCGGCATGGCCAATCTTTTTGAATTTACAGGCGTATTTCAGTTTGTTCGCTACGTCGAACGACGTCCAGGTAAGTGGTTTATCAATAAGAATGACCTGACCTGGATCGGGAGTGGGTTGTTCCAATTTACAATACGTCTAATTTGACACCGGCTGCCATCAATCCTAGCAGCAATAAACCCACAGCAATCCGGTAATAACCAAAAACTTTAAAGCCGTAACGAGTCAGGAAACTAACAAAACCACGAATTGCCAGTAACCCAACGACGAAAGCGATAGCGTTGCCAATGAGCAAGGTCTGGTAATCGGCTGGTTGAAGAAGTTTGTAGGTTTTAAGCAGCTTGTAACCCGAAGCAGCAGCCATGGTCGGAACCGCCAGGAAGAACGAAAATTCGGCCGCCTGCGCGCGGGTTAGCCCCTGAAACATACCGCCAATGATCGTTGCCGCCGACCGCGACACACCCGGAATCATAGCAATGCACTGGAAGAATCCAATACGTATCGCATCGGGCACGGTTACATCGCCGTCTTTCGGCTGACGATTGACGATGCGATCGATAAAGACCAACACAATACCGCCTAGCAGCAACGTAACGGCCACTACCACTACGTTCTCAAGCAGAGAGTCAATGAAATCGTTTAATAGAAAGCCAATGACGGCAGCCGTAAGAAACGCAATCAGAAGTTTACTGTAAAAATCGGCCATAGGCTGAAATTGGTACGGCACCGATTGAAGGTAAGCAGGCGCTTTATAATCTGCCGTTCGAGTGACCAGAAAACGACGATGATAAAGTACTAGTACCGATATAATGCAACCAAACTGAATGTCGACCGTATAAAGCTTTGTGAATTCGTTACCAGCGATGCCCGCCAGTGAAGAGTAAATAATCATGTGGCCCGTTGAGGAAATCGGCAGAAATTCAGTTAAGCCCTCAATGATCGCCAACGCAATTGCATGAATTAATTCCATTAAAAAGAGTTGTACAGTTAGAAAGTCATAAAGTTGTAAAGTTGCCAGCAAAAAACTGCAATAGCATCATACTTTACAACTTTATGACTTTCTAACTTTACAACTCTTTTATACCTTTGGCTTGGCCAGAATAGCGAAGAACTCAATTACGAAGCCCCCCATTACCACAATTGGCCCGAGCGTTAATCCCAGAAAACCGAAACCAAACTCTTCTTTATCAAGACTCATGATAAAGAAACCGGCCAGAATAACACCAATACCGATTAGCATGAGGGTATAATTCTGACGACCAAACGGTAGGGCAGCAGATGTTGCTGGACGAACAGGTTCTGATAGCGTTGACGGGATGGGTGCAACTTTAGGCGATGCGGTTGGCGTAACCGGCGCTTTTTTAGCGGATTCCTCACGCGCCAGCGTAGCCGAATATTGTTTATCTTTTGCCATGTCCTTTGTGTTATATGCTATATAATGAACAATGTAAAATGAATAATAGCTTTCTAACAGCTCATTTTATTCGCTCTTATCACTCATTCTATAGGTTTCATTTAAATTATACATCAGTAAAGTTCATCCAATGTCAGGCCCAGGTATCGGTGAACAGCCTGAAACGTACTCAGAAAACCAATCAGGACACCCAGACCTACAAGTCCTGCCATAAGCGCAGCAACCTTTGTAAGATCCTGGAACGCACCCAGTTCAGGAAGATTATGTTTCGCGATCTCCCACCCTACCAGGAGCAGCATAATCGCCAAAATTCCCGCCAGAAAGCCCTGCCACATGCCCCGGCCCAGAAACGGCCGCGTAATGAAGCTATTGGTCGCCCCGACCAGTTGCATACTGCGAATTAGCAATCGTTGCGAGTGAATAGCTACTCGAATGGTATTATTCATCAACACTACGATGATCAACAGCAGCGCCAGCGCAAAAGCCGACATTACGATATAGATCTTGGTGATATTCCGGTTGATGTTATCGACCAGGTTTTCCTGATAAACCACTTCGAACACGCCATTAATCTGCTCCAGATCCTGTTTTACTTCCTGTAATTTTGCTTCTTCAAAATAAGCCTCGTTAAGTTTTACACGATAACTATCCCGCAACGGATTTTCGCCCAAAAATTTCGAAAAATCTTCTTTTGTTTCAGCAATGAACTCTTTGGCGGCCTCATCTTTGGTGACTAGCGTAATCTGAGGTTCGCCATTGGTAATCAGCACATATGGCTGCTCCGCAATTGTACGCGACAAGGCACCTACTTTTTTCGAGCTTAGCCCTTTATCCAGGAATACCCGAACTTCATAATTTTCGCGGATGTATGTTACCAGTTGTTTCGACTGAATGGCGAGTAATCCGCAGAAACCGACTAAAAATAAGGCCAGCGTTAAGCTGAATAAAATAATACCACTGGGGTACGTACCTACTTTCTTTTTTGTACGAGCCATTTAGGGTTCGTGTTATGAGACAAAAATAATGGATTCAACCTCTGAACGGCCGAATTTAAGAAAATTTAAGGGAAGGGCGATAAGCAGAGAACAGAGGGTTCTGGAAAAGGTGAGACGATTTCCTCACACTTGCCCTGTTGTCCTAAGGTTCATTACTTCCGGCGGATAACCCACCTCCACTAAATATAAGCCATTGGCGGGTGCAGCCCTTCCCGCTGCATTACGGTCTCTGGCCAGAATAATCGGTTCGAGACGTTCCAGACTTAACCGCTCCTGCCCTATGTCGATCATAGTTCCGACAATTGTTCGGACCATTCCCCACAGAAAGCGGTTGGCTTTAATATGAAACGTCAGACAATCGTCAGTTGTATATGTCCAATACGCAAAATCGAGTCGGCAATGGAAATTTGTTACGTCAGCCCGAGCTTTGGCAAAACTCTGAAAATTGGTATGCTGCAAGAGAATATCACAGGCCCGATTCATTAATTCGATATTCAGGTGTGGCCTGAAATGATATGTCAGGCCATTGGAAAAGGCATTTTTCTGGCGGGTAATGTGGTATTGATAATAACGGGAAAGCGCCGAAAACCGGGCATGGGTCGTTGGATTAACCGGAAAAATCGTGTAGATAGCAATGTCTTCGGGAAGAATGCAATTAATGGAATAAATAAAGGCTTCAGTCAGTGCCAGCGGTACGTCTGTATCAAAGTGAGCAAACTGCTGTTTTGCATGAACACCTGCGTCGGTTCGTCCGCTCCCAACCACGTAAATCAGTTTGCCGATACGCTGTGTCAGAGCGGCTTCCAGTGCCTCTTGAACGCTCGAACCATTCGACTGCGTCTGCCACCCCCGATAGGCTGTACCCCGATACGATAACTCTATGAAATAACGCATTTCGAGCAAAAGTACCGCTTATTTAACAGGTGTATATAAAAATAAACGACCCGAGTTCAAATGGACCCGGGTCGTCTGGAAATATAATTTAGGTTAACGCGGACCTCGCGCCTGGCGTCCTGGTCCGCCACCAGCCTGTTGCCCCTGGCTATACTGCTGACTTTGCGCACTTCGATTCTCTGGCATACGCTGAAAATCGGCACCACTACGTCCACCCGGCGACGATGGACTGCTTACTTGTGGCTGACGTTCGAATGACCGATTCGGTTGCTGCGAGAAGCCGTCCTGCGGTGCGTTTCGTTGGGTATAGCCTCTCATCGGCCTGTTTTCAAGCTGTGGTACGTTGTCTGGAGAGTAACTACCCCGGCCTGGCGAAGGCATCGTTGAATTTCCGGTGTTGGGAGGTAATGGATTGTTAAAACCGCCATTCCGATCTGGATACTCATTGCCCCGATTCGCGCGTCCATTATACACTCGGCCTGGCGTAGCGTTGCCATTGTTATAATCGCGATTTGGTGCGCTGCCGCTGTTGTTATTGCGGCCAGAGTTTTCATAATTACTTCGGTCCGGATAATTGGTGCCACCATAGTTTGGACGAACTGAATTATCAAAGCGTTCATCGCGGCTATAATTCCTTCTGTAATCAGCCCCAGGCCGGTAAAAGCCAACCGAACCATTGCCAACTACAGACCGGCCAGGACGATCCAGTTGATCGACTCGATAGACGGGAACGCTACGTCGGGTGATTCGCTCAATATCGCCACGGGGGGGACCATATGCATACGCCCGGTTGTCGGTACGGTAATAATTATTGATGATGGTCGTGTTCCGATAGATATTCACTACGTTAGGACGGGGCACACAGTAGCTATACAAGTTGGGGCTGGTTATGTAGATCTGCGGTACGAATGTCCAGTAAGGTGCCGGGATGTTAATGTTTATATTAATATCCCAGCCTGGTCCGAGCGGAGCCCAGCCATAATAGCCACCACCAGACCGCCATGTTACCCAGGCTGGTCCCCAGTCAGTACCAGGCACCCAAAGCCAACCACCGTAGGCCGGATCGTAGATCCAGCGCCCGTAGTGAAAGGGTCCCCACCCCCAGGCATAGTCCGATATCCAGGTGTTACCATACTCCGTAACGACCCAATGCCCCCCCGTACCGTATGGCTGAAAATCGGGTCCGGTGTTAGGACGCCAGACATTTCCATAACTGGGGTATTGCATCCATTCGCCATAAGGAGCCAGTTCATCGTAGAACGACTCTACGGGTACGGTCGCCCCCGGCTGAGCTGCCACTTTCATTGTATTGGCAAATCCAAATGCAAGAAGTGCAATCAGAGCGACCCGTTTTATTAGCTGCAGAGTAATCATCTCATGTGTTGTTTAGCTGAGTAACTAAACTCAATTATTAGATTGACCGGAACTCAAAACGTTTAATGAGGTTTCGAATAAACTTTACGCAGTAACACAAAAAGCCCGTCTGCTTTGTCAGACGGGCTTTTTGTGTTACTGCGGCTTAACTCCAAATATTTCGCCTTGACGGCCGATTTATTCTTCGTTCGTAATGAACATCTTTGGCTTGGGCGCTTCAATACCATCTTCAGCAAACTGCCGGGCAATGTTTTCGAGCATGTAATAGTATGTATCCCAGTAGTTTTCACTCTTTGTCCAAACGCGCACGTCATAATCGCGGGAATTTGGGTTAAGCTTCGCAATCAATACGTCGTGGGGCCGACCTTTCAACGCGTAGGGACATGCGTCGACAACTGCCTGAATGGATGACTTCGTTTTATCCAAGTCATTCTGGCTGCCAACGCTATATACCTGATCGACCCGAATAACGCCTTTCGTAGAAATATTCATAATGGCCGATGTCGACAAGGCACCATTGGGAAGAATAATTGTCTTGTTATCCAGCGTTACCAGGGTCGTATCGAATATTCGAATGGCCTCAACATTGCCCGTAAAGCCCTGCGCCGTAATAAGATCGCCAACGCGAAAAGGCTTGAAAATCAGAATTAATACACCACCGGCAAAATTGGCTAAACTCCCCTGAAGAGCCAGCCCTACAGCTAAACCGGCAGCACCAATGATGGCTACAAATGAGGTCGTCTGAACGCCCAGCGTACTGGCAATACTGAGTAGCAGAAGTACACGTAACAGGCCGTTAACCAGCGACAATAAAAATGGTTGTACATCACGATCAACGTGCCGTCGGGTCATGGTAGCCGCCAAAATCCGCGTGATCCAGCCAATGGCCCAAAGACCAATAATCAGTGTAAGAATAGCCAGTAATACCCGACCACCGTATAGGGTTACAAAGGTTACCAGTTGAGCGTAGAAGATCTCAAGTCTAGTTTGCGCCTGCTCCATAAATCTAAGATGAGATTGTGTTTGGGAATCAGACGCTGATAAACAGAAAAGTAACTTTCTATCCTTTAAGTGACTTAATCTATTTTCATGTAATACATTGTTTTACAGCCAGTTTTTACGCCGGAACACCCACACTGTCAGCGCCGAGGATAACACCATCATGGTCAGCGCGAAAATGTAACCGTACTTCCAATGGATCTCGGGCATCTCATCGAAATTCATCCCCCAGATGCTGGCCAATAAGGTAGGCGGTAGAAAGACCAGTGAAACGACTGTAAAGATTTTGACGATCCTGTTTTGTTCAAGATCGATAAGACCGAGGTACGTATTTTGAAGAAACTCCAGACGCTCGAAGATAAAATTAGTGTGGTCAATCAGCGAGTTGATGTCTTTTATCAGCGTTCGCAGGCGTTGTTGCTCAAGTTCGTTAAACCAGCCATCTGAACGTATCATTGCCGATATAACCCGCTGCTTATCCACTACGTTCTCTCGGATTAGCATCGTCAACTCCTGATAATCGTTGATATTCAGAAGCATTTCCCGATCGAGCGTAGCGTCGAGATCCAGCATTCGATTGATGGCCTTAATTTCGCCTGATACCAACTCAATTAAATCGGCATCGTAATCAATCCGCGACTCGAAAATTGAGATCAGGATTTGTGCTCCGTCACTGAACACAGCCCGACGCGATTTGATACGTTTGACCGTATCGGCAAATGACTTCAGATCGGCATTACGGTACGTAAATAACGTATCATCCTTGAGCAGAAAACTAACGGGTACATTGGTATATCGCTGCTCGGCATCGGGAATCAAAAAGTTGGAGTTCGCAATCAGAAAATCATCCTCTTCAATATAGCGCGAACTACTTTCGATCTCGGACTGCTCCTGCTGACTTAGAAAATCGACATCAAATTTTTCTTCAACACTTTTGATTTCGGACGATGTCGGGTTTTGCAAGTCTACCCATAGCGTCCGTTCCGTATTGGAAAATGAATCAATGTCACGGATTTTACGAACGGCAGTTTCATCCTGCTGAAAAATGCGGATCATACAGTCGATAGCTTCTTGGTACGTAGCAAAGTTCGCAGAAAACGACCGGACTGTGATACATTAAATCGCATTTACCTGCGTGCTACTACTCAGCCAAAAAGAACATACTACGTCTTTTGCTTTTTCTTTTTAGCGGCAGGGAACAGAATATTGTTGAGAATCAGTCGATAGCCGGCCGAATTAGGGTGTAAATTAAGGTCGGTCGGCTCCTCTCCTATTTCGTGCCGGTAATCTTCCGGATCGTGGCCGCCGTAGAACGTAAAGAAACCACGCCCGTAAGGTGAGTGAATATAACGAGCTTCGCCAGCCGCCCGATTTTCGGCCATTATTACAACCTCCGGCTTAATAAGATTTTTCTTGAACGCTGTTGTCTGCCCCATAAACCCTTTGATCACATTCTGGTGATTTTGTGTCAGCATAGTCGGAATTGGGTCGTATTTAGCCGAAAACTGAAACAGCGTAAAGTAATCGTTGTGCTCACTCAGGCCACGTTCTTCGGGCTGATTGTCGATATTGGAAAATTCGATCAGGTATGGATTGGTATAAATCTGAAAATTTCGGAACGCAAATGTCTGGCTAAAATCCAGTTTGTTGTTCGCATTCGGATCGGCTGGATCACCATCGTAGAACGTATCAACAATGTCGGTGTTACGTGCCGCTATGGCAATATCATACGTATCAGTAGCATTACACATGGCGAACAGATAGCCTCCGCCGGTCACAAACTCCTGAATTTTTTTCGCAACTGCCAATTTAAGCTGAGGCACTTTTGTGAAGCCAAATTTGTGAGCAATGGTTTCGGCTTCCCGCTTCTGAGCAATGTACCAAGGCTGATCTTTAAAGTGAAAAAATTTTCCGTACTGTCCCGTAAAATCTTCGTGATGCAGATGCAGCCAGTCGTACTCCGGAAGTTTACCGTTCATCACTTCTTCATCGAACACTACGTCATAGGGAATTTCGGCATAGGACATTACCATCGTTACGGCGTCATCCCAGGGCTGTTTTGTCTTTGGCGAATACACAGCAACTTTGGGAGGTTTCTGCAATTTTACGGCGTCCATGTTGGCATCAGCTGCGGCAATTTCGCTTAAAATCTGAGCCGATTGTGCGTCCGAAATAACCTCATAACTCACACCGCGGATCACAATCTCGTTGATGAATGTCTGGCTTTGTGGCATCATAAACGAACCTCCCCGATAGTTGAGCAGCCAGTCAATCTCAGTATCATGGGTTTTTAGCACCCAATAGGCAATACCATAGGCTTTCAAATGATTTTTCTGGGCATCGTCCATTGGAATCAGAATCTTAGATGCCCATACATGACCGGTAAGTGTCAGAATTAGGACAAGCGGTAGCAGCAGCCGTTTCATTGGTTTCCCTATTAAGAATGCACTTGGTAGTTTTGTAATAACGAAAGATACACAAATTTTGTGTTAAAAAGTATAGGGCATGGGGGTAAGGGACGAGGGATTTATTTCCGCAGCTCTAAGCCCGGTGCCCTCCACTCTCTGCTCATGAACCTTATCGAAAACATACGCGAAGGGTTACGTTCCATTGCGGGCAATCGTTTACGGACCATTCTGACGTCGCTTATTATAGCCATCGGTATTACGTCTTTGGTAGGCATTTTGACCGCTATCGACGGCATTCAAAGCTCCGTAGACAACAGTTTTGCGGGATTAGGCGCCAACACGTTTAGTATTGTGGCGCGTCAGGATGCTTTTCGCCGGGGAGGGCGGGTCCAGCGACAGGATAAACCCATTAATTATTTCGACGCGATGCAGTTTAAACGCCGATTTCCGTACGGCGCTACTATTGCTATTTCAGCAGGGATAAGTGGGGCCGCTCAGGCTAAATTTGGCTCAAAAAAAACGAACCCTAATGTTCAGCTTGTAGGGGGAGACGATGCTTACTTAACCGTAAAAGGGTTTACACTTGAGAGTGGTCGTAATCTGACCCAGAATGACCTAAAGTTTGCGCTCAACGTAGCGATTATTGGCAGCGAGCTAGCGAATACGTTGTTTGAAAAAAAAATAAACCCACTCAATCAGGTCATCAGAGTATCCGGCAGTCAATATAAAGTTGTGGGTGTGTTAGCCAAAAAAGGAGGTTTTTCAGGAGGCAGCGACGATCGTATTATCTTGATTCCGCTTGACAATGCCCGCGCATTGGCCGGAAATCAACAATTGACATTCGATATTACAGCCTCTGTTCCGAACGTATCCGATCAGGACGAAGCCGTTGGAGAAGCGCGGGGAACCATGCGGCTCGTTCGACGGGATCAACTCGGGCAGCCCGATTCGTTTGAAATTCAGCGAGCCGATGATCTGGCAAAGGAGACCGCCAACATTACGAGCTATTTACGGATGGGCGGCTTTGGCATCGGCTTTATTACGTTATTGGGCGCATCTATTGCTCTCCTGAACATCATGCTTGTATCTGTTACGGAACGCACGCGCGAAATAGGCATACGCAAATCGCTGGGAGCTACGCCCAAACGCATCCGTGAGCAGTTCCTGATAGAAGCGATTGTCATTTGTCTCCTTGGTGGTATTGGAGGAGTTATATTAGGGTTAGGCGTCGGCAATTTAATCGCCGGTATCATTAGTCAGGGTGCTGGAAGCTTTGTGGTTCCGTGGGCCTGGATGGGGTTGGGCCTTGTTGTCTGCGTCACTGTCGGGTTATTTGCCGGAATCTATCCGGCCGTACGGGCTTCCAAACTCGATCCCATCGAGGCATTACGGTACGAGTAAGCCTGATTAATGTAAACCTGTATAAAGCTGATTTCTAAAGACTTTGTATCTATCCTGCAAAAAAATACGTAGTAATTGCCCATTATCCATTGTACATTATTTATTAACCTCTACTTTTGCACCCACGTTTGACAAACGCATCTCTGGAAACAGAGACGATTCTGTCGCCGGGATGGCGGAATCGGTAGACGCGATGGTCTCAAACACCATTGTCTGCAAGGACATGCCGGTTCGAGTCCGGCTCCCGGTACAATATTAAGCCCGTAAGTAGCTAACATACAAGCACTTACGGGCTAATTTAGTTTTAGGACTGTAACACTACTGAAACAAAACATAGATCTACTCACATGAGTGTAGGAGGTGTTATAGATTTGTTAAGGCTATAGATTCTCTTTATTTATCGCCAAAGTCTTTAGTTAGTCGGCCTGGGATAGAATAATTAAAGTGTAGATTTTCGTAAATTCACTCATATGAGTTTGATAATTTAAGGCTTAAGATATTACTAGCTTTACTCAACAACAGAAATGACATGGTAATGTAAAATATACCTTACCAATTCTTTGAATTATTTAGCCCATACCATTCATGCCTAAAAACAATACTGGAAATAAAAACCTTCAAAAGGCTCCATCGAGTCCTAAGATGGGCTTTGGCGAAAAAATTATACTGCATATAAAAAGTAATATTTATAATATTTTAGGAGTAGTAGGCGTCCTATTTACTATTATTACTTATACTTCAAATGAAAAAACATATGGTATATTATCAAGTTGTAATAAGGCACGAGTACCTTTTATATCTTTTGGTTGGAATCGATTTAGGATCGAAACTAAAAATGGAGCTCTTTTCGTAGATGAAGGTAAACCGATATTAGGTGTAATATTAAAAGATGGTAAACTATTTGTAAATGCTATATTACGGAATAAGGATGGGGTGCTACTTGCTGAAATAAAAAATAATGAATGGTCATTCACAAATCCGGGCATGGGACTCCAAAAAAATTACAATGATAATGCAATAGAAGTAAAAGATTTCTATGGCAACGTTATCCTTCAAATTATGTATTTGGGTGACACTGTGCACATAGCTGGCGTATTTTATTGCAGAGCGGGACAGGCATTGATAATTTCAATAGATGAAGAAGGAGCAGCCAGTTTTGATAAATTAAAGAAGGGAGAATTAGATTACAAAAAACTATCAAAAATAATCCCAATTTTTACATATCCCGCCGTAGCTCATCAAGGTGAATGCCCAGGCTGCGAAAGTCTTGAAAAGTTAATTAGTGAACGAGAAGTAAACGATAGTACAGGGTATCTAGTTCGCGAATCCCCTATAGAAATATGTAATATACAATCTTTTAAAGATGTCCAAGTTAAGTAGAATATGGAAATCTTGCTTATTCAAAAAGCTCTTCTATATTTACCATTAGGTTTTAGAAGGACATTACATATTTGTTCACAATCCACTTAAAGAAATAATATAATTTTTTAATATTGACTCTAACTCTGGCAAAGTAAATTTATCTGGAACTTCTCGCTGTTTATAGTAAATTGGTGAAGATGTATATACAACAGACTTTCCGACAGTATTTGGTAGTTGTAAGACTAAAGTTGAGGTTAAGTTATCTGTTTTTGCTGTGACCAGGTGCAAGGCTGATTGACTGATAAAATAAGAGCTACCTCTCGTTAATGATACATCAATTTGTTTCTCTAAATTTACAGCATTAACAAAATCATATAAATAAGTATTGTCCTCTATTGGGTTTTCATATTTATAATACAATAACCCTTCTCTTGATTCACTATATATAGCAAAACTTAACTCACCTGATAATAATACAGAATAAAAGTCACACCAATGATTGTGAATATGATGATCACTAAATATATTAGTTTGAGATGAATAATTCCAAATATGTAACCTAAGCATATACCTGAATTTTTTATAATCAATTAGAACAATTCTAATAAATCCAAGAGGATGTTTGAAAGAGTTGGCCGCAACTAAGTCTAATGACTCTTCATCCTTTAAAATATTGTTCAGAAGGCTTATTAAGACATTATGGTCTTTTAAATAACTTAATATATATTCTTCATACTTCCTATCATTAGTGCTTATCATCCCTTTAAAATAGGATTCTAGTTCTAGTAAGTTCATCTATAATTATATATTCATTATTATTTTCCTATGATGGTTTGTAGGAACAGTACATCTTTTAAAAATGTTATCCAAAAGATCATCTGGTAAGTTTTTGCAAATCACAATATTTGTTGATAATAAGAAAGCTTTTATTCCCTCCTTTGTTAGCTCTTTTGCTTGATAGCCATCTACAGAGTCGAATTCTGCCAGTTTTTTTCTTGCAAAATCAAAGTCGCTTAAAGAAGCATTATAGAATTCGCCGTTATTGCTCCCAGACAGGTACATAATAGCTGGGCAATCTTTACGTATAAGGGTTCTAAAGGTTGCTTTCGATGATATGTCCTCACGAAAAACAGAAAAAACATTATTGAGATATATACTTACATCTATATTACTTTTACTTTTATAAAAATAACTTATTGTAATTGTAGATAATATTTCAGCTTTCACATCAAGTATAGTGAAAATACCTTCAGTGGATTCAATCTTTAATCTATAATTCCAGTATTCCTTACAAACTTGCTCGTTGTCAGGATTTAGGAGGATAATTTTCAGATCCCTCCTTGCCATTTCTTCGATAGACTTTTTAGCTAAATGCGGTATTACTTGAAACCTTATCCATCTACCTATATGACCGTTTGAGTACCAATATTTAGTATCTTTCAAAGCCCATAAATGTTTGCTTTCAGTATCAGTTTTATCAATAAATTGTACTGAGTAATTACTAAACTTATTATTTATGGCTTTAATTATTTGAGAACTATCTGATTCTAGTCTTTCAATATTATCTATCTTATTTAAAATATCATCTATTGAATTACCATCATTTTCGACAAGGGAGCTAAATGGTTTACCAATAATTAGAAAAAGTACGTAGAATATTACTAATCCAAAAACAGTGCCTATAATCTCAGGGAATATTGCTTCTATTAATGAACTTACATCTTTGTTAAAAGAAAACACTTTAGAATTGAATAGAAAAAAAAGTGCTACTAATAAAAACAGTAACAATATTACAATTATAGAGGTAAAGATAAGGTTAGTATTTCGACCTTTCATTCTAATTCAACATTAGTTTAAGTAAACAAAATGCTCACATAATATTTATTACATAATTTGACTATAATCATCAATACGTTAATAATATAGATAGATGCTTCAAAATCTTCAATATCTAATCAACTAGCTTTTCACTATCGATTAAGGTGCCAAGCTGCTAAGCCCCTGCCCGAAAAGGTGTTGAGGGAATTTTGGCAGGGTTGGCGAGTTCCTTTTAGGATATTCATCTTGTTAGCAGAACATACCTATACATCGGGCTCCGTTATTTACGTCTCGTTTGTCGTATGTCGCCGTTAATATCCACGTAAAATATCATATCGCTTTCAAAGCACTCAGCTTTAATTTCCCACCCTTTAAATTGCGGTCCATTATATTCTGTGATAATAAGTGTTTTACAACTTGAGAGATTCAATTGTTTTGCCGCTTTATCTTTCAAGTCATTGAAATCAAAGTCCTCGATTGATAGCTGTGTGCTATTAGCTTTAGTAATATCCAGATGAGAGAAAAGAGACTTACCTGCTAAAATTCCTTTTCTCGCATCTGGATTGTCTATTAGTTCTGTCAGCCGCTTCAATGCTGTAGATACTACCACTTTCAAATCTTTGACTCTGGATTCTGAAGAATTGTCATACCTAATTATCAAGCGGTTTCTTATATCAAAGGGTAGCTTTTGAAAGGTTAGTTTTTCAGCTAAAATTATAGTTGGTTTTGACAAAGCATATAAGATTCCTAACTCATACATTACGTTTGGATTGTATTCAGAAATATCTATTACAGCTAATGAACATGCTTCTATTTCGGCGTTCAGATTTAGATTAATGTCTTCTCCAGGATTAGATGTTTCATCGACAATCCGCAATTCAAGGTTAAGTTCTGAACAAGCTTTTCTAACAGCTTCTCGCACCCATTTATAATTATCATTAAAGGGACTACCGAAAAATACTTTATGTGGCATCAATGGAAATGTTTATAGTTACAAACATCTTTTTTGGGTGTTACTCAGGACCATATAACATCTAATCTTTCATAAATAACCATTTAACAGGTTAACCGGAACCAGACAACGAGCCTAAAAGTTGCTTGTCGAGCCGCGCATCTTGTCGGCCAAAATGCACGGCTTTATAGCAACACCCAACATACTATTTGACAAAAACCTACGAAACGTTATCTATCTGGCTATTATTCAACAATAGTACTTCTAACTCTTAGTCCTTAAAAGTTTGACTAGTAAAGAAACCCTAAATTTCTGTATGTCAGTACCTTCTATTGGCGAAGTGATTAAACGGTAGATAAAGAGCTCAAAACGTATAAGGTGACTTACTGACAAAACCGACAAAAGCCCTATGTGAGTGGTCCTGAAGTGTATTTAACCGCCTATCACTATTCCCGGCTCCCTTCCGCCCATGCCTTTAATAGATCAATTAATAGGGCATTATCAGGATGCTCTTGCCGATTGTTACCAATGACACGTTCAATAATTGGCAACAGATGTGGAGGAATTTCTATTGATTGAAAGCCTTTACCATTTTTCGGGCAGGGATGGTCTTGCAACCATTGTTTAAGTTCGTCCATACATTAAGTGTACTAACAGCTAAGGTTTATTGGCGTACACTTTTACTGGCCCCATTACACTCATCAAAGGTGCTAAGCCGCCTATATAGGTTTTAGCAGTTAGCACCGTGCCAAAAAAGGTGCTAAGGGAATTTTGGCAGGGTGCAATCCGGGGCGATGATGTCACAGCTTATTATGATCGCCTAGTCAACAGTGGCTAATGGTTGATGTAATACGTCACTGAACGAACGTAGATAAACTTTTACACCCTCGTTTGGTTGAGCTGCCAATCGTCCTCAAAGGCGTATGCCCTGTCTCCCGAAAGCAACCCGCGCGGAGGGGACAACAACACACGAAAGCCGCTTCATTTTGATTGTGAAGAGATGAATTTGCAAACTATTTCTGTTGGTGTAAGACCATACGTATTCCCCAAAAGAGTAGATAAACTTTTTAAGCTGTTGAAGTTTCTCGATTGAGAACTTACCTCAATTTTACTCATTTGCCTAATATAGCTGTCGGCTTGACTTTTCCACTGTACTGGCAGCTCATATTGAAGGATTGTTTCTTTACCTACAACATCATTAGTAACTTTTCCATTAAGACGAAGCTGTAACTGGCCTGTTGAAAGGTATTCGGTAGCATATTTAATTTCTTTAATGTCGCTGTTTTTAGGGTAGCCATGAATGGAAATAGAAAGATTCTTATAAAATATCCTGTTTTTATATTTAATAGTTTTAACTAATATTTTTAAGCGAACATTCAACTGACTTGACTGTGCTAAACAGAGATTAGAAAGACAAATAATAATTGTTACAAGGGTTATATGTCTTAAATTAATCATCAGTATAATTGTTTAAATTTATGCTGTCCTAATTTCAGTTTTCAAATTTGATAGCATGTTTGGTGAGATGTTCGTTTTATCCACCGATACCCAGAAACGGAAGTCTAGAAACTTACTGATCAGACCGTCAAAATAAGTATAAATAAATAACAGTGCCCTCAGAAAGAGCACTGTTATTTTATGGAGTATGTTTGCTACTTTGACTTCCACCCCCACCACCACCCTCTCTGGGACGGTCTGGCTTGTTATCGCTATGATCTCTACTGCTGCTACTACCACTACTGCCACCCGCAGCAGTTCCTTCGCTATCGATATCATTCTCAATTCTCTTCCTTTGCCCTTCCTTGAGACGAATATTATCTGCTTCAGTCGGCTCATTTGGTCTTTTACGAGCTGAGCCAGGAGCGCGGTCTTCGGGAAAATCTTGTTTTTTTGCCATTTTTAATACCTCCTTTCTATTTGATTAAGATTAATAATTCTTAAATATTTAATTTACAGTGGCTTACGTTAATTATGGCTGTTGACTGCAAACTATTGAATTC
>NZ_JBMDWV010000424.1:0-12929 GCF_048594605.1 Spirosoma sp. | reverse complement strand
AACGCACATGATATGGATATTTAATTGATCAGTCCATTGAAGCAGATGCGTTATAATATGGCTGGCTTGTTCGCTGTCAAGTATCGGGTCAACAGCCAAATCACGAATACCGTCGATAATGACCAACCCAAGTTCTGCTGTTTGCTTTATAGCGTAATCGATAACTTTCAGGCGGTCATTTGGTGCATAGGGTCGTAACGAATATACTTCAAGATTAGGCGGGTCATCAATGCCGCAAAGCCGACAGATACGTCTAACGACCTTCAATACGTGGTGCTTACTTTGTTCGGTATCGAAAAGCAAGACCGTTTTTTTTTCGTTGGGTAGGGTTCCTTTTATTTTGTTCAGAACTGATATTCCGGCAACGGCTGCGGCAACAGCAACACTAACTATAAACGTTTTTTTTGCTTTTGCCCTTCCTGTTACTGCCGATATATTGCCTTCTGTACCAATAATTGAAACCGTGCCTTCTTTTTCAATTGTTAGGTAGATAGGTGCTTCGTCTATCTTGTCCGTTGGCTTTACTCTGGCATTCGCTAGAATCTTGGCATAATCGACCGCTTCAGGTGGTTGAGGTTCGGGCAGTTGAGGTGTCATTTCGCGGATAACCTGTGTATGCAAAACCGCTACTTTCTTACCATTCAAATTTTGCGTATCTTTATCCTTATTATTCAAGGAGATAGGCGGTGATTGTGGGGCATTCATCGTATATCTCCTTATTTGTTTGTGAAGGTGTCGTGTGGGCGTGATAGTGTCTGTTTTTTAGAAGCGGGAGAAGTTAGAGCTGTCATGCTTTCACCTCCTCTTTTCTAATTAGTGATGCAATAACTTCCTGCCAGATAAAATATTTTCGGTTACCCAAGTGGTAGCCTTTAATCAGGCCTTTTTTCTCCCAAGACCAGGCAGTTGGCTTTGATATGTCTAACCGTTTACAAAGTTCTTCGGGAGAAATAGGCTCAGCCGCTGGAGGGCTTTGAGTTGTTTTTGGAGGATTGCTCTTAACGGCAATACTTGCCGCTTCAATCATCATTGACCGCACCTGATCAGCGGGCAAAATTACCATTTCCATGCTTCGCGTTGTTTTGCGTTTTGACCCTTCAAAGGTCAGGAAATAGGGTTAGAAGTAAATGTGTGTAAGTGAAAACGATACATGGGGATTTTCATCTACTATTTAAATCTATACTTATCAAACTAAAGTAAAAGCATGACTGCTATCTTACCTTGACTGGTTATACTTTACTTATTTTAAATTACATATCAATTCTGTAAGGCGCTCAAACCATTTTAGTTAAGCTTCGCGGACCTAAATACTGTCGCATTAAATCAAGTGTCTCAGCAGTATCAATCTTAATGTATTTCAAGAATTCGCTTTCCTTCTTATGACCAGTCAGCTTCATGATTAACAGGGTAGGCATACCACGTTTGAACATATTCGTTGCAAATGACCTACGGGCTGTATGGGTTGTTACAAGCGTCCATTTTTCAACACCTGGCGAAGTTTTACCCCAACCGTCTGAAGTTTTCACTACAGCCTTGCCACCTTTCGTAACGTGCTTAAGAATCCTCTCGTTGATTTCAGCTAACTGGCAAATCTCTTTCAGATAATCATTAGTTCTTTGGTTTGATATACCAGCGGGTAGACATTTATTATACTTTTCTAGTAACTGTGTGACTGCTTCGTGAACGATGGGGATTTGCACCCGCCCTCCTGTTTTACGCTGGCGAAGGTCAACGTATTGGTTGCCGTTTTCATCGGCTTTGATGTGTTCCGGTTGAAGCGTAGAAAAATCTGAGAAGCGCAAGCCTGTCCAGGCTGCGAAAATAAATAAGTCACGTACCTTTTCTAACCTGCTGTTCTTGCTTAGGTCAAGGTCATATATACGGCCAAGTTCAACTTCAGTCAGATATATATTTTCGGCGTCTTCTCTAAGGTTAGCAAACTTGCGGTAGGCCATGTTGGTAGTAAATCCTTCGTCAACAGCGGCACTCATGAATCCCTTCACATTTTCGATGTATTTACTGACATTATTAGTAGCGTAGTCTTTTGCCGTTAGCCAAGCCGTGAACGCTTTATAGAAAGCAGCATCTATATTATCTAGCAGAAGAGGACGCGGGTATATTTTGGCAAAGGCTTCTAGGCCATTTAGCGTGGTCTTATAACGTCGTATTGTATCTGGAGATATAAAGCGGCCTGTTCTAGCTTTTGACCCTCTTACTAGTCGGGTAGGGCACGTATCAATATACCAATGTACAAAGTCTACCAATGTCTTTGGCTTCTCAGCCTCAGCGACTGGGTTTAGATAGGCGTCAATCCGTTGCTTTACAATTTCCTTCGTTAGTGGAATAAGGTTAGAGCGAAGTTCAGAAAATATTTCTTGAACAGCATTTTCTAATCGTTCGAGATAACCGTTAATGTTATCCTTATCAGTGGCATCTACCACGTTCTTTACTCTTTGCTTTGATATATTCCAGTGATTAGGCAATACCTTGAAGCCAATACCTATGTTAATTCGCTGATTATCAAAGCGTATAGCACACGTAATAGGAGTTGACTTTTTTGATTTAGGATCACGAAGTAGATAAGTAACAGGTGAATCTGAGCTACGAGCCATATACAAGATTAATTTATTCCGTACACCAAAAATAAGAGGTATACGAATTGGTGTACGGAATTCCTTAATTTATTTTAATCTATCATTATCTGACTTAACAAAGATTAAAGTAAAAAACGGTTATAATGATTAATTAGAGGCTATTTTGCTTGATTTTAGACAAAATGATAGAATATACAAATTAAGCAGATTCGAGTCTCGCCTTCGGCACAAAGCCTGTTAGCAATTGCTAACAGGCTTTTTTGTTGCAGCAGTACCACCTATCGGTTTTTTGAAGGCACATTCTGATCGACAGAGGAGGACAAAATACGCAAGGGCAGTTAATGAAAAAGGTGCAAAGGAGAATACGTAACATACAGCCTAATAATGACCCTGTATTGTATTCGATCCTAGCCGACCATCCGCGATTGGTATTTGGCCTTTTCCATCCTCCCAGAGGGCCGTTCTTGTTCGTTCTATAGTAATTCTCGTAAAAAATAAAGATCTTTTATGGAATTCTTGTGAGTGAAGCATCTATTCTAAAATAACTTCCTCCAAGAGGGGGCATCCCAATAATCTTAACAATTATTTTATGATGAACGACTCTGTTTTCCCACCGTAGTGTGGTTACTAGTGTATTAATTCGAGAGGATTTTTGTGTAGTAATTGAAATACAAGGATTTATGTTGGCCAAAAGCCGAATGCTTTTTTCAAGAGATGTTCTGGGCATAACGACATTATTCTAAAGAGCATGAACCCAATAGCTTTAACAAAACATAAGCTTAGGGAGAAGCTTATGGATAAAATCAAATATGTCCAACTATTTGTTGTTGGATTGCAATATAAATGAAAGATTTGCTAAATAGAATTGTATGGTTTTAATCAGAAAATCATATTTTTGTGAAGGTTTGAAAGCATTTCCGTCAAATTTTTAAATGCGCAAACCGAAATAGTCTAAATTTTTCACTTTTTTTACCGGGCAAACCAACTTTTAAATTTTAACCCTACAGTCCAGTTACAATGAAAACACAAACTCCCTCTCCAGCACCTGCTAAAGCACCGGCACCGAAGAAGAAGTCAGGCGGTCTGAATCCCGCGTTCGTGATTCCGGTATTGTTACTTATCGGTATCCTGACTTATATGTTCGTTTTCGGTGATGGCAGTCACTTCCAGGAAGGCGATAACACAAAAGAACCACTTCCGGGCGATTACTTCGGTACCGTGTATAAGGGAGGATTTATCGTACCAATTCTTTTTACTTGTTTTTTAACGGTATTAGTTTTTTCTATTGAGCGATTCATCACTATTGGCCGGGCTAACGGATCAGGTTCAATCGATGATTTTGTTCGGAAGATTAAAAGCCAGCTTGACCGAAATGAAGTAGCAGCTGCCATCCAGGAGTGCGATCGTCAGAAAGGTTCAATTGGTAATGTTGTTAAAACCGCTCTTTTAAAATATCAGCAGTTAGCTACCGATACGCAATTGGATAAAGAGCAGAAGCTAGTAGCTCTGCAAAAAGAAGTTGAAGAAGCAACTACACTTGAACTGCCAATGCTGGAAAAGAACCTAACCATCATTGCTACGCTAGCTTCGGTTTCTACGCTGATCGCCCTACTCGGAACGGTACTTGGTATGATCCGCGCGTTCGCAGCTATGGGTGCTACAGGCCAGCCAGATACAGGTGCTCTGTCAACGGGTATCTCTGAAGCTCTGGTAAACACGGCTCTGGGAATTGGTACTGCTGCCATTGCAACGATTATGTATAGCTATTTCACAAGCCGTATTGACGTATTAACTTACAATATTGACGAAATCGGCTTGAGCATTCAGCAAAACTTTGCGGCTCATTATTAAGTCGTATAGTAACGTTGAGTCAAATTAACCTACCTGCCCGGTTATTCCGGGCAGGACGAAACAAACTAACTCATGCCAGCAGTTAAAATTAAACGCGCTAGTTCGACCGTTGACATGACGGCGATGTGTGACGTAGCGTTCCTTTTGCTGACGTTCTTTATTCTAACGGCCCAATTCAGGTCTCAAGATGCGGCTGCTATCGAAACGCCCTCGTCTATCTCTGGAATTAAAGTTCCTGATAACGATATTATGACCATTGGTCTTGGACGGGATGGCAAAGTCTATTTCGGTACTGACAACCAACAGACTCGTATTGCCACGTTAGAAAATATTGGAGCTGCTAAAGGAATTACATTTTCAGATAGAGAAAAAAAGGAGTTTGCGTTAATGTCAAACTTTGGTTTGCCAATTAATCAGCTAAAGTCCTATTTAAATTTATCTAAAGAACAGCAAGCTAAGGTAAAACAACCTGGAATTCCAACAGATTCTTCGGGCGCTGCTCCGACTAACGAATTAAAAGATTGGGTATTTAATTCTCGTAAGGCTAACAATAATCTTCGAATTGCGTTGAAAGGCGATAATCTTGCCAAATTCCCCGAATTCAAGAATGTGTTGGCTACGCTCCAAGCGCAAAATATCAACAAGTTCAATCTGATTACGGGGACAGAAGCTCCTCCGGCTGGTTGGAAAGCTGATTAATTGTGCAGCGATTGCAAACTGACTTAATTTTCACCACGCGAATCTGTTAAGAAAACATGGCAGAAATTAACACCGGTGGTGGTGGCGGTAAACATGATGGTGGTAAGGTAAGATCTAAAAAAGCCTCAACCCGTGTCGATATGACACCTATGGTTGACCTTGGCTTCCTTCTGATTACCTTCTTCATTTTGGCCACTACCTTGAGCAAACCTTCTTCGATGACGCTCAACGTACCGGATAAAACAAAACAAGAAGAAACGGAGCCCATCAAGGCGTCCAACGTAATGACGGTTTTTCTAGGAAAAGATAATAAAGCGCATTACATTTTTGGTAAGGCTGCTAATGAAGACCCTGAAGTAAAGACTGTCGGCTATGGCTATGAATTTCGCCAGGCGCTTATGGAAAATGTCAAAAAAGTAGGTGGCGAAAAGTTTGTCGTTGTTATTAAACCAACTAAACAGTCAACATACAAAAATATGGTTGATGTATTGGACGAAATGGCAATCACAAAGCTTAAACGTTATGCTTTAGTAGACCAATTGACGCCAGACGAAAAAAAGCTTCTTAAAGACAAGGCAAAATTAGACACATAACACCATGGCAGAAATTAGCCCACAGGCAACACTCGATGATATAGTGTTTGCTAATCGGAACCAGGCATATGGTGCTTACGATCTTCGTAAAACCTATCCTAAGACAGTAACCCGTGCTCTTATTATTGGTGGCATTCTATTTACGCTAGGCGTTCTTACACCAACAATTATCACGGCTTTAACTCCCGAGCAAGAAGAACAAGCAATGGTAGAGGTTGACTTGATGAAGCTTCCTCCGCCACCTATCGATCCTAATGAGCCGCCACCACCGCCACCGCCACCGGTGGAGGTTCCTAAGGTGAATACTGTGAAATTCTTACCTCCAGAAGTAAAACCGGATGAAGAAGTTCCTGAGGAGACTCCTCCGCCAGCAGTTGAAGAGTTGAAAGAAGCTGTTGCCGCTGAAAAAACACAGGAAGGTGACCCTAATGCTGAAGAAGTAATTGCTGCTCCCGAAGCAACGGCAGCACCTACGAAAGTAGAGGTAGCCGTCGAAGCTGCACCTAAAGAGGAGGAAATATTCACCGTAGTAGAACAACAGCCTGAGTTTCCAGGAGGTATGGCAGCACTGGGTCAATATTTAGGTAAAAATCTTCGTTATCCGGCGGCTGCGCAGCGTGCAAACGTATCAGGACGTGTTTTTGTTAGCTTTGTTGTTAACACGGATGGTAGTATTCAAGATGTACAAGTTCTAAAAGGCTTAGGATTCGGTACGGACGAGGAAGCACAGCGTGTTGTAAAAACTATGCCTAAATGGCGTCCTGGTAAACAATCTGGTCGTCCGGTTCGTGTTAAATACAACTTGCCGATCAATTTTACGCTGGAATAGGTTTCTATGCGCAGACAGAATCAAGGTCCAGCGCAGTTAACACTGTATATTTCAGTATTGGCTTCGCTAGCATATTTGGGAGGAGGCATCGCACTGATTGCCTCCTCTCAGTCTTTTGGGATGTTACCTGAACCAGGAATTCTCCGATACAGCATGGGCGCACTTCTGTTAGCTTATGGGGCGTTTCGTGCTTATCGTGCTTATCAACGTTTTCGGGAAAATGATTAGTCGAATAATAATTGCAGGCATGTTAACTTGTCTGTGGGGCTGTAATAATGGCAAGCCTCCACTAGATAATCCGTCACAAGGAAGTATTATCATAGCGGCTGATGAATCGTTTCATCCACTGGTGACACAATTGACTTCGGCTTACTCTGGAATTTACCCAAATACGCATTTCAAAATTATTTTTAAACCAGAGCAGGAAGCAATAAATATGATGCTTCATGACAGCGCCCGGCTAGTCTTTGCTACTCGTACTCTAAAACCATCAGAACGGGCTGTACTTAATCAGAGAAAGATAAAGGGAGCAACCGAAAAGATTGCTACCGATGGCGTTGCACTCATCATCAATAAAGCAAACACTGATAGTCTGATAACGATGAATGAGCTTAGAGGTATTTTTAATGGTCAGTACAAGGAATGGGCTCAGCTAGGAAAAAGTAATCAAAACGGACCTATAACGTTAGTGTTTGATAATAACAATTCGAGTAATTTGGAGTTTGTATTAAATACTTTTAATGTGAAGGACGTTAGTAAGCTGCGCATTTTTACGACCCGATCAAACCGTGAGGTCATTGATTTTGTTCGTAAGAATCCATCAGCCCTCGGTTTTATCGGGGTTAACTGGATTAGCGATAGTGATGAACCATTATCGGTTGAGTTGGCTAAAGATTTGCGGGTGATGGGTGTATCGCCAAAGGAAAATCCTACTCAGCGGGATGATTATTTTCAACCCTTCCAGGAGGATTTAGGTATGCAGCGGTATCCACTACGTCGCCCGGTATATATTTTGAGTAGGGAAACGCATCCAGGATTAGGGGGAGGACTGATTAATTATATTGCTCGGGACGCGGGTTCGTTAATCATACGTAAATTGGGCCTTTGGCCAAGAATACCATACGATAGAGTGATAAATTTAACAAAATGAGTAACTTTTTTCGGTTTAATCGCAATTTTTTATTTTTGTTGATTGTTTAAATAGCACTAACCTTTTTTTCATTTCCAACTTAAATTACATGATGAACAATCAGAAAAAAACGCTGTGGACTCTCCTGCTTGTTGGAACGACTATAGCCGCTCCCTTGATGGCGCAGGATCTGCCGACGGCATTGAAAGATATAGAAGCAGAGCGTTATCCTAAAGCTGAACAGACACTAACGCAGTTGACTTCTAGTTCGCCTAATGCCGAGAATCAATTCTATCTTGGCTATTACTATTTAAGAAGTGGTCAGTTAGACAAGGCAAAAGCTGCTTTTGATAAGGGCAATGCCGCAGATTCCAAAAATCAACTAAATAATGTTGGTCTTGCTGGCGTAGCTTTAGCAAAAAAAGATCGCGCTACGGCGAAGTCTCTGATTGACAATGCAGTTTCGCAGACGAAAAGTAAGAATCAGGATGTACTGATACGTGCTGCTGAAATGTACACGCTATCAGATCAAACCAACGATCCGGCAGAAGCACTACGTTTGCTGCAAATTGCTGACGAGAAAGACAAGAAAAACGAGAATGCTGAGATTGAAATGCTAATGGGTGATGCTTACTTCCTAAAAAATGATGGTGGTAATGCTATCTCTAAATATGAAAATGCCTTAGCTATTGATCCAAAACTGGCCGAAGCAAATTATAAAATAGGCCGTTTGTATCTACGTGGTAAAAATTATACCAAAGCTCAGGATTATTTTAAGCAGGCAATCCAGACAGACGCTGAATTTGCGCCTACGTATCGATCATATGCAGATGCACTGGCAAATTCGCGTGCATATAAGAGTGCAGCTCAGAACTATGAGTTGTATATACAGAAAAGTGGTACGAAAGACCCTGAATTGCTACTCGATGTAGCTCGATACAAATTCTTAGCCGAAGATTATCAGGGAGCCATCTCGTATCTTGATCAATTGAAAGGGAAAGTGAATAACCCAATCATAGATCGCATGTATGGCTGGGCTTATACCGCTTTGGGTAAAAATAACGAATCAATCGAGTCGCTTAACCGCTTCATTTCAACGGCACCCCAAAAAGTAATGGCTGATGATTATAAATATCTAGGCCGCGCTTATGGGCAATTGGGAACGCCTGAAGGTGACTCACTCAGTGTTGCCAATTTGGAGAAAGCAGCCCCAATGGATACTACTGAAAACCTTTATCGCGAGATAGGGGAGAAGTTTTATAAAACGAAAAGGTATGACAAAGCGGCTGATTATTACGCTAAGACTATCGCCAATGATAAGAAACCGCAAAATAATGATTACTTATGGTTGGGGCTTTCTAATTATCAGTATGCTCCACGAGTTGGCCGGGATAGTACAGCCGCACCGATGGATACAGCACAAATCCGTCAGGTGAAACAGCAATATTACTTGCGCGCTGATTCTGCGTTTGCATTAATGGCTCAGAAAATAGAAGCAGACGGCAAGAAATATCCTTTGGCATACTACTATCGGGCAGGTGCAAACTATTACGCCTATCCGAATGATAAAGAGAAAGCAGCAGCCTCTGCAGGCCCCCTTTATGAGAAATTTATTGAACAGGCAATGGCACCAGATTCGTCTGATAAAACCGATTATAAGAAATATCTGATAACCGCGTATAAAGCGTTAGCGGGATTCAGTCTTATGAAAAAGGACGACGCAAAAGCGAAAGAGTACTTTGACAAAGTTCTGGCGCTGGACCCGAACGATGAAAGTGTTAAAAAAGCCCTGGAAGGACCCAAAGAAGCGCCTGCTACTACAAGACCTTCTGCAAAGCCAGCTCCTAAAGCTCCAGTCAAAAAGAAGGTGGCCAGTAGGTAAAATCTAGAAGCTATTTGATTACGAAAAAGCACAGGTATTATGCCTGTGCTTTTTCGTTTATTTACGAATAATAAAACACATGAGTGTTGACACTATTTTTTTGAAAGTGTATCTTAACTTTACGGTCGCAAACTTTTGATTAAACAGAGATTATTACAAAAACTGTATGCTTAACCTTGTACTATTTGGCCCCCCCGGCGCTGGAAAAGGTACCCAAAGCGAAAATTTAATCCGTAAGTATAATTTAGTTCATCTTTCAACCGGCGATCTATTAAGATCACAAATAGCAGCTGGTACAGAATTAGGTTTACGAGCTAAACAACTGATGGATCAGGGATTATTAGTACCTGACGAAGTTGTTATTGGTATGATTGAAAATAAGCTAAAAGATAATCAATCAGCGGCTGGTTTTATATTTGATGGTTTTCCGCGCACAGTGCCACAAGCGCAGGCTCTCGATTCGCTTCTGGATCAGCATGGGACAAAAATAACTGTCATGGTTGCTTTAATTGTGGATAGCGAAGAATTAACCAAGCGACTGCTGATACGTGGCCGAACATCAGGCCGGCCTGACGACCAGAATGAAGATTTGATCAGACGGCGGGTTAAGGAGTACAACGATAAAACAACACCTGTTGCAGACTATTACAGTCAACAGGGAAAATTCGTGGCTATTGATGGGATTGGCAGCATAGAAAATATTTTCGAGTCAATTTGCGCCAAAATTGATGAATCGGTTGAGGAGTAAGGAGAATTTATGGCTTCATCAAACTTTATTGATTACGTAAAAATTAATTGCCGGTCGGGGGCGGGGGGAGCTGGATCAGTCCATTTTCGCCGGGAAAAGCATACGCCTAAAGGTGGGCCGGACGGCGGTGACGGCGGCCGGGGAGGACACGTTATTTTGAAAGGAAACGCTCAGCTCTGGACACTTCTGCATTTAAAATATCGGAAACATGTTAAAGCAGGTAACGGTGTAGCAGGAGAAGGCGGCCGACGTAGCGGAGCACAAGGAGAAGATGTTATTTTAGAAGTACCACTCGGTACAATTGCCCGTGAGCCGGAATCCAGTAAAATGCTAGCTGAAATAACCGAAGATGGGCAAGAAATTATTTTGCTTCCAGGCGGACGGGGTGGATTAGGCAATGACCATTTTAAAACAGCAACACAGCAAGCTCCATATTATGCTCAAACGGGGGAGCCCGGGCTGGAAGAATGGGTTGTTTTAGAATTAAAACTTCTGGCCGATGTAGGGCTGGTGGGGTTCCCTAACGCGGGAAAGTCTACGTTGCTGTCTGTCCTGTCAGCCGCACGTCCTGAAATTGCTGATTACCCGTTTACAACCCTTGTCCCTAATTTAGGGGTCGTAGCATATAGAGATTATAAATCATTTGTTATGGCCGACATTCCCGGTATTATAGAAGGCGCTTCGCAGGGAAAAGGATTGGGGCTACGGTTTTTGCGGCATATAGAACGTAACTCAATTCTTCTGTTTCTTATTCCTGCCAACACTGAAAGCATCCGGCAGGAATACAATACGTTACTGAACGAATTGCGGGAGTTCAACCCGGAATTGATGGATAAAAAGCGGTTACTGGCAATTACCAAAATTGATTTGGTTGATGATACCTCGCTTGTTGAATTAAAAGAGCAGTTACCAAAGAAAGTCCCCGCCGTGTTTATTTCTTCAGTAAGCCAACGCGGACTGAACGAATTGAAAGACATTATATGGCAAAATTTAACGACCTCTTAGCTATCCTTTATTAATAATAATTAGAATACTCATTGGCCTTTATTATTACTATGAACTATTACTACAGGGCTTATAAAACAATATTTCTTTTATTATTTCCTCTTATTACAATAGCTCAGATTCAAATTTCTTTTCCTACCAGCCGTGCCGTTTTTCAAAGAGACAAAGCTAATCAGGCGACAATTCGCATAACAGGCTATTACACATCTAACCTGACAAAAGTAGAAGCGCGTTTACAGGCACGTGATGGACAGGGCTCATCAACAGATTGGCGTACAATTCAGGATAATGTATCGGGGGGAGTCTATGCAGGCGATTTAACGGGAGCCGGGGGCTGGTATAACCTCGAAGTACGTGGTAGTAATGGTGATCAGCAGGTTGGTAACGTAACTATTATTGAGCGGATAGGAATTGGTGAAGTATTTATAATCGCTGGTCAATCTAATGCGCAGGGTTTCCACCAGAGTGCTCCTAATCCTGGCAACGACCGTGTGAATGCAGTCAATTATTCATATCCGGGTGATGGTTTTCCAAATGACCCTCCAGCGCCGGTTTTTACCCAACTTGATAACTCTCCTGGTTTTACCATCGCTCCTCGTGGCACGGGTAGTTGGTGTTGGGGGCAACTTGGCGATCTGTTAGTCAAGCGTCTGAACGTGCCTGTTATGTTCTTCAATGCTGCCTTTAGCGGAACACCTGTTCAAAACTGGCGACAAAGTGCACCTGAGGGAGGAACTGCTTACAGCGTTTATAACGGGCAACCCTATCCGCCCCGGCAACCGTACATCAATTTAAAAATTGCGTTGCAGTATTACGCCAACATGCTAGGCGTAAGGGCAGTTCTCTGGCATCAGGGCGAGGCCGATAATCTGCTGAATACCCCAACGAATCAGTATGTGAATGACTTACAACTGGTAATCAGACAAGCACGTCAAGATTATAATCGAAATATGTCGTGGGTGGTTGCCAGAGCGAGTTATGGCGATTTTCTGGGAGGTACAGATCCGGCTGTTACAGTAGCGCAGGACTTAGTAATCAATTCTACTGGTAACGTGTTTGCCGGCCCCAACACGGATGGAATACAGGTACCACGAAAACGTGCACCCTTATTTGATGTAGATGGTTTGCATTTTGATTACGACGGACTTGTGGAGGTAGCTAACGCCTGGAATAGTAGTTTGAATGATACTTTTTTTCAGAACTCAACCCCTGTTGGGCCATCACCAGCGCCTACTCTTTCAGTTGCTTGCGCGGGTAGTAACAACCTAAGAATCAGCGTTAACGGGAATTATTCAAGTATTCAGTGGGATTCTGGCGAATCAGGAAGCACCATTACAAAAGGAGCTGGTACTTATCGCGCTAAAGTTAAAGATGGCTTAGGAAACACACTATTCACATCTCAGATCAATGTACCAAATGTTATTGCGGCAGTTGCAGATAATGGACTGCCTTACGTTTGCGTTGGTAATAATTTAAACTTAACGACCAATTATGCTAACGTAACATGGCTCAATCAGCAGAATAATACGACCGTATCTACATCGCAGACGTTTTCGACAAATACCGAAGGATCTTATTACGTTCGATATCGTGATGTAA
>NZ_JBMDWV010000423.1:0-5184 GCF_048594605.1 Spirosoma sp. | reverse complement strand
AGAAGTTGCTTAAGGAGGAGCGACGATTATCTAAACCGCTAAAGATGTGTATGTCGGGTCGTAGAAGAACTGTTCCCGGACGATCTTGTCGTCGCGCCAATGCTGTACCGAGACCTGCGTGTAGTTCTTTACGCCCCAGTCTCTGTGTGTATAGTCATAGTGCCAGACCACCATCGTTACGTTTTCTCCCACCGTTACGTCGAGCACCCGCATCGAGCGTAGCTGGGTAACATTGCCATAAAATTCCGTTTCGCGTTGTCGATTGGCGGTTTTACCTATACTAGGTGGCAGTGCGTTTTCCTGCATGACGACCTGATCGTCGTAGTACTGCTCAAAGGCGTCCATGGCTCGGCCCTGGAGTACGAGCTGGTTAAGTGCCTGAATTTGATGGAGGAGTTTGTCCATTGCTTTGTGCGTTTGTCGTTGTCAATTCGTTTTGACGCCACAAAGCTACGGTGACCCCCAGGCTCAGCGCCTTGATGTAGTTTAGGAAATAGTCTTGAACTAGATCAAGATTTTCGCATAGCCATCTGCTTCCGTATGCGACTAAGAAATTCAGGCGAGAAGCCTAAGTAGGACGCAATCAGGTGTTGTGGCACACGTTGGTCAAGGCCCGGGTAGCGGTCGATAAAGTGCCGGTAACGTTCTTCGGCAGTTAGACTAATGGTATTAATGACCCGCTGTTCAGCAGCAATAAAGGCTCGCTGGGTGAGTATGCGAAAAAAGCGCTCAAACTTTGGCACCCGTTCAAACAACAAATCCAGAGATGGCTGGTCTATCTGGAGTAGTTCCGAATCTTCGAGCGCATCGGTATTATAGGCCGCCGGTGATCCGCTTAGGAAACTATAAAGATCACCTGTCCACCAGGTCTCGGCCGCAAACTGTACGACGTGTTCACTCCCCCGATCGTCAACGAAATAGGTCCGCAAACAGCCTTTGAGCACAAATGAATCGAACCTGCACACATCCCCCGCCTGAACGAGATATTGCCGTTTGCGGAGTAGCTTATACTTGAGCAGAGAGGTAAAATAGTCGGCTTCGTCTGGTTCAAGTTGAATAAACTGGCCTACATGAGCGAGGATGGTGTCGTACATAGTCTTATTGTCAACTAAACTTGAGCAAGTTAACAAGCTCGATCGGTCATTCAGTCAACTGGCTATTTGTTAACCTGATTTCCGCTACGCTAATTGCTTAGCCGTCGTGTTGACTATTATCCAGAGCAATAATCAGACAGGGACTGGCATCGGACTGACTGCCAGGAAAGAGTTGTCGACTCACACGGTGCCCGGATTTGTCGATTTATCGTACGTCGCCAACTGTTTCTGTAAGAAATTTGTCACATCGATCACTGAATACGTTCAGCAACTCAAGAAGTGCGAAGAATAAGCAATTTCCTGTTACTTTTTTAAAATAACCCATTACTTATTCTATTAGACCAGTTCTGATAATTAAAGACCTTAAGAACGTAATTGGTTTTTCGCTTGGACAGTCAATTTTATTGAAGGGATTTGCCAGACTTAATGACTAGCTATATCCTCGTTAAAAGAATTCAACCTATGAGAAATTAATCAGGAAGTCACGGCATAGGGATTTTTCTGCAATTGGCTTTTATTATTAGGCGAAAATCAACCGAACTTTAATCGATAAGATTACCTATTTATTTTAATAGTTTCATAGGAAAATGTTATTGTTTTCTCTATTTAAAATCTATCTAATGTAGTACCGTATAGTTAAAAAATTAGTTTTTAATGAGGGAAAAATTTTACATTTCAATCCACTAAGGTGAATAGCCCTGTAAATACTTATTCTCGTAGTTTTTCAAGGGATGAATATTTTTATAAGTTAATATATCTATCAGATTATCAGAAGATTTGCTGGGTTTTGTGAAAAAATGGTGCGTAACAAGAACATACGTGAACAATGAGAAGAATTATTTAAATGAAGACTATAATTTATTGAATAATAAGCTCTAACTATTTGTGTAGTAATACATTGGTTCATAGTTTTAGTCATCTCACTATCCACTAAAGATGTAGCTCAGATTTTGCACTCCTTTTTTAATCTGTAATGACCAAATAGTGGTGCCATATCTATCTGCTTTTATAACCTTCTCTGCTTATGAATCAATCTTCTACTGCTCTTCATCAACTAACATCTGGTTTAGTTAATCCGTCGTTTACTCGCTCATCTGATTTACCCTGGTTCTACGATCCTGAATTAGCGCAGCCTGTCTGGTATGCTACTTTACTCAAACGAAGTTTAGATGTAGTAGGATCGCTCTTGGTGACAGTATTTATATTATCATGGCTTGTCCCTGTTTTGGGCGTACTGATCTTGTGGGAATCGCCGGGGCCGATCTTTTTTATCCAGCGCCGGTCCGGTAAACAGGCCCGGGCATTCCACTGTATAAAGTTTAGGACAATGTATCATGTACCTCAAACTGGCTTTGAACAAACTCGAAAGAAAGATACCCGTATTACTCAGATAGGGTCGTTCCTGCGTCGAACAAATCTCGACGAAATGCCTCAGTTTCTTAACGTATTGTTGGGTCAGATGAGTTTGGTAGGTCCGCGTCCTCATGCTCTTGCTCATGATGCTGAGTACTGGGAGTCGTCATCTTATCGGCAACGTTACTGGGTCAAACCTGGCATTACTGGCCTGGCTCAGGTGAGAGGTAACCGGGGCGATACGCGACAAGGTTACATGATGGCTCACCGGATCCGCTATGATCATTTCTACATCAAAAACTATAGTCCTAAATTAGATATAGCTATTTGCACAGCGACATTACGTTTAATGCTCAGGGGGGATCAAAACGCCTGGTAAGCGTAGGCGACGGCTTTTCCTTACAATTAAAAAATAAGGCATTATAGTATTCGTCTGCAATCTCATTCCTCTATACTAATTCGACTATGCAGCAAAAAATTATCAGTCAGATGCTGGCTGAAAATAACAATGTCCAGACATTTATAGCTAGCCAGGACCCCTCACGCCTTATTGCCAGTTATAATCGGCTAATCAGGCTGGCAAAGCAATTAAAGCGCTCTAATCCCGATATAAAGAGTTATTGTCTGGCATTGACTATTCTGGCTATTTGCGCCGAAACCGAGTTGAACCAGCTTCGGCGTTACTATGAGCAGGCTCGTTGGGATAATCCCTCCAGGACTCAATATATATTATGCTTTGAACGCTTGCAGTATCAAATTAATTTAGCCAGTTCACTCTTATCCTAAGAAAATGCCCGATTCAGATCGACCGGCAACCTAGTTGATTGATTTGTGAAAATTAACCTGGAGTAACTAATTGTCAGCGAAAATACCCGAGGCTGACATTATAACCCTAACCATTTGATCGGTCTACGAAGCGAATCTATTTACCTTAAATGGATTTCAACACAACTGACTCCCCTGTATTGATTAGCTGAGCCTTGTAGGTGAAGCGCTGATTTAAGTAAAATACTCTATACTTGCCTATGGAAATTTCCTTTATAGGGGCAGGTAATCTTGCCTGGCATCTTGCTCCGGCTCTTGAAAACGCTGGTCACCATATCAATGAAATATACAGCCGTCAGCTTCAACACGCGCGTCAGTTGGTTAGCAATCTGTACGACGCGCACACTCACTCCGAATTAAACTTTGCCGATAGTCCGTCTACGTTATTTATTCTGGCTGTTCCTGATGATGCGCTGGAAGACGTTTGTTCGCGACTTGTATTACCCGAGCGGGCTACCGTAGTCCATACTTCTGGCAGCAAAAATCTCGATTCGCTAACGAAATGGATGGAAATATACAGCGATGTACCCGTTAACACAGGGGTATTCTACGCCCTTCAAACGTTTACAAAAGGGCAGTCTTTCATGACATTCGACGGTATTCCATTATGTATCGAATCAGACGATAAACCTACTGAAGAAGCTCTGGTGTTACTGGGCCAGGACATCAGCAATATCGTTTATTTAATTACATCAGAAGAACGTCGTACTTTACACGTAGCAGCCGTTTTAGCCTGTAATTTTACGAATCACCTGCTGGCGCTGGCCCGTGATCTGACGATCCGTAACGGATTAGAGTTTGACCTGCTACGTCCACTAATCACCGAGACATTCCGTAAAGGTTTGGCCGCCAATAATCCGGCTAACGTACAGACTGGCCCGGCCCGCCGACACGATCTGACCACTGTAAGCGACCACTTAACCTTGCTGGCCAATCAGCCCCAACTTGCTGAAATCTATCAGGTTATAACAAGTAGTATCCTACAATATTATAAAAACGGAGAATCCCTATAATCATACGTACGGATATTGTTTGCGTGCTCGCTTAAAAGAAATTAATCCAATTATCCGATTACTTTAAATCTACTATCCTATAAAATTAATAACTTGCGGCCTTATTTATTGAATCAATAACCTCTTGACACTCAGGTGGTATAATTCTGCTGGAATTTATTTGTAGGAATGAGATCATTAGAGCAAACAAATACAATAAATATTTCTCCACAAGGAATAAAAAAGGCAGACAGGCTTGCTCTATATGATAAGTATGGATCAATGGCTTATGGTATTATCTTATCCATCATTCCGGAACCAGAATTAGCACAAACTGTGTTAACAAACGTATTTGCATCACCTCAACTGGCATCCGACCCCAAAACTCCCACAGCCACAGACATTATTCGGTTAGCAAGAGCGGAAGCGCTTGCTAGTCGGCCATTGCGCGTTAGTCAATCAATGCCACCAAATGCAGACACAAATGATACTATTGAAACTTCGAAACTCGTTTTTGATTTATCATTTTGTCAGGGATACAGTATTGAGGCTATTGCTGAGAAATTGCACTTATCACCTACGAACGTGTTAAAAGTGTTTTATACGTATTTTAAGCAACTTCGCTCATCTTAATTACTTTGTCCCTTGAAGAACTACGAATATCTAACAAGTGGCATTCTGGAAGCGCATCTGTTAGGCTTAACTACCGCCCAGGAAAAAGATGAGTTAGAGCGAATTTTAGCTACTGACCCAGAAGTTCTAGCTCAATTGAACGAGTTGGAGCTTACTATGGAAGACTATTTCCAACGTAACGCCGTTCCTCCCCCACCAGAAATTCGGGAGAAAATTGAGTTGCGTATTAGTGATACCGAGATTGAGAAGTGGACAGGAAGCAGAAAGAACTTCTCTGACTCAAAATC